>CANSYK010000039.1 GCA_947651225.1 uncultured bacterium
TCCCACAAAGTGTGAAGCACATCTTGCAAAAAGCAATTTTCAAACACGCTCTAGGAACTGTAAATAATTAATTTAACCAACTTGTTCCCTTAATTTATTTACCGTTCCTAATCTCTTTTTTATGTTCCAGCCGATCCCGCATAACATCACCAAGCTTCATAAACTCATCAATCAAATCTGGGTCAAACTGTGTCCCTTTTCCTTCCATAATAATAGCATATGCTTTCTCATGGCTAAATGGCTCTTTGTAAGGACGCTTTGATGTTAATGCATCATATACATCTACAATGCTCATAATCCTTGCTTCCAGAGGAATATCGGTTCCCTTTAATCCCATTGGATAGCCATTTCCATCCCATCGTTCATGATGATACAATGCCATATGTTCCGCAATCTTTAAAAACTCATTATCCTGGAAGTTCCTCCGTATTTTATGAAAAGTTGCACCGCCAAGCTCGGAATGTGTCTTCATATACTCCATTTCACCCTTTTCAAGTGAAGTTTCTTTCCGCAAAACATTATCATCAATTCCAATTTTTCCAATATCATGTAGTGGCGAGGAACGTACCGCAAGCTTAATAAATTCATCCGTTACCTCTTCTTTGTAGCGTGGAATATCTTTTAATGCACTGACAAACGCTTCAAAATAAATTGATGTATTCTTGATGTGACCCCCTGTCACACCATCCCTGGATTCTACCAGCTCCGCAAAGCCCACAGAAAGCATATTCTGCAGCCGTTCATTTTCTTCTACCTTTTCCTCCACGATTTTTTCCAAAGAATGCTGATACGCCGACAATTCTAACTGTGTTGCAATCCTTCTTTTCATTACCTGAGCTATAAACGGCTTCACAATAAAGTCTACCGCCCCCAGGTCAAATCCCATGATCTCACTTGCCGGATCTGTTTCTGCCGTCAGGAAAATAACGGGAATGCCTCTTAATCTGCGGCTCTCTTTTAACTTGCGAATCATCTCATATCCATCCATTTCTGGCATAACAATATCTAATAATATTAAATCCGGTATTACCTGATCCAGAATTTCAAACCCTTCTCTGGCAGACGATGCCTCATATAAAATGTAATCTTCCTGTAAAACATCCCGTGCCGTTGCAAGGTTCAGCTTCACATCATCTATCATTAATATTGTTTTCTTTTCCATATCAATTACACCTTCCTTAGTTTATGCATTCACCCTCAAGCTTATTTTTATCTGATTATGCACAAAATAGCAATCTTTTCTAATGATTATAGCATTTCTTCTGCAAAATAACAACAAAAAGACCAGAATTGCCATGTCTGCACATATCATTCTGGTCCTTTTAAGAAAGAAGTCTTAGGAACTTCATTTAATTATTTACAGGTCCTTACCTTATCAGAAATTTTATATCATTTTTTAGGATTCGTCTGCCTGTATCATTTCTATAATTTCCTGTATATCCTCCCTGCTCAGTTTTTCCTCCTGTACCAACGCTGTAACCAGTCCTTTATAGGAATTATGATAAAACTGCTCCAAAAAGATCCTGGTCTCGGATTGACGGTAAACCTCCTGCGAAACCAGAGGTTCATAAAATTTCAGTCTTCCTTTCTTTTGAAAGGCTACAAACTTTTTTTCCTCAAGTCTTGCTAACAGCACCTGAATCGTAGAGCGGCTCCATTCCCTTTCCCGCCCAAGAATATCAGCAAGGTACCCTGTGCCAACCGGCTCCTTTGCCTCCCAGATTATCTGCATAATTGCCAGCTCAGAATCCGGCAGACGGCCGATTCCCTGTTTTTTTTGTTTTTTCACCTTTGACCATATCCTTTCTGAAAACATAAAAATCTATATATTATCAGTTCCTAAATCTTTCCTTTTCTGTATACAGCAAGACAGACACAGGCTTATTGTGGAGCAGCCATCTTTAACCGCAGACAGTTTCCTATCTCAGAATGAAATTCCTCTTCATAAGCATCCTCTGTCCTCTCCTCTGAAACAATGATATCAAAATCTCCAGATACAGCCATTCTAGCAAGAGAAATCCATTCCTCTATTGGAAGCTCTGCTTTTTGAATTCCTTTCTTTTTTACAACAAGCTGTATCAGTTTTTTCCAGTCCACCTCCCGGTTTTTCACCTGCTCTGCCAAACCAAGCAGTACATTGTTGCATCTGTCGCTTCTGGCAAATATATCCTGTCTTTTACTCTCCGTCCCCTGAACAACAGCACTGCCGGCTTCTCCCTTACGGACACGGATATATCCCATCGCCTGATCCCCATTAAGCATCTGTTTTCCTGGTTTTACCGTTCTGTTTTCTTTTTTAGAAATGAAATTTGTTTGATTCAGATATTCTGCTTCCTTTTTTGTCAGCGTGACCTCTACTCCTCCAACAGCATCAATAACTCTGCGGACCGCTGCATAGTCAAGCGCAATATAGGAATTAATTTTTATATCATATATTTTTCCCAGAACATCTTTTAAGACTTCATAATCATACATAGCGCTGATTCCACTTAGCTTCTTCGCTGATTTTTTTGCATTAACTTCTTTAAATCTTTCACTTCGCTCTTCTGTCATGACAGCAGAAATAGCATCTGCTTCCACAAGTAAATCCCTTGGGATATTTTCAATAGATACTACATTGTCCCCTGTATTTACGTGAAGCAAAAAAATAGCATCTGCAAGCTTCCATTTGTCTGTTCCAATCACTGCAATCGTCTGATCAGATACCTGTTCTTCTTCTGAAAAACTGCCTCCTTTTTGTTCCTCCTTTGCCGTTTTTAAGTCCAAATCTGCCTTAGCAGACGCACCCCATTTCACACCTCCCAGAATCAAAAAGAAAAAAATTACTGCAAAAAGAACACCAATACCAGCTTTTTTTTTCGTTGTACTCATTATATTTTTAAACCGCATCTTCATATACTCCTTACCTCCATAAAATCCTGCAGACAGTGGGACTTTTCCAGAGGAACCCGTCATATGCCGTAAAAGCACCATACTATATGCTCTCTTTTCCTCTATATCTTTTTCACCTATTACTGCCTCATCACACAGAATTTCCATCTGTAAGCAGGCACGAAAATACAACTTATGTACCAGCGGATGAAACCAGTATACACCCCGGCAGATGGTAAAAAGATATTTTATCCATACATCCCTGTGTCTGTAATGAATTAATTCATGTTGGAAGATATATTGATACTCCTGGCTGTTATATTCCTGCCCTGGCAAAAGAATTACTGTCCGAAAAATCCCATACAGCATTGGCGAACTTACCTGGCTGCTTCTTAAAAGCCGTATATTTTTATGGACCCCATACTGCTTTCTGACCTGTTGTAATATCTCAAACGACATTGGAATAATGGGCAAACTCCAGCGTTTTATCTGCCTGCAAAAAACGAAATAAGATATTCCCGTTTTCCCGAAAAAGAATAGCATGCCAAAAATCCAGACAATCTCAGCAATTGTCATAAAATAGGATAATTTTTTTCCCCTTTCCCTGTATGTTGATTTTTCAGAAGAAGAAATCTCATGTTCCTCCTCTTTTTCTGCAACAGAGTTTTGCCCCAGAGAATAAGAAATTTCTTTGTCCTTTGGTGCTATCTCCTGAAAAGATATACTCTCATCTTTACCAGAAAGTTCTTCCATAGCCTGATTCACTGGCTCTTCTGCTTCCTGACCCTCTTCCTGAAAAAAAGGAATTTCAACAGAAAACCACTGTATATGCACCGGAACCAATAAATGAAACACAATACAGACAGATATGAAATACTGCCATAAAACACCTGATTTTTTTCTGGTCAAATGGCCAGCCAGAAAAAGCAGTGCCATCCATATCGTTCCATAAATAGAAAACTCCATAATTCTGCCAAAAAGAATATCGGCCGTTCCCACGCAACTGCTCATTCGCCCCAAAAGCACCGTCATCCCTATCTTCCTTCCTGTACCATACTTTTAACAACACCTCAAAATTTAAAGGAACCTGCCAGTAATTCAGTAAAACATACCAATTTACCAGCAGCCCTCTGCCTATCCATGAATAGTTGTTATGCCAGATGCGTCCATCTAACATAACAGAACCGCATTCTCATTCGGTCTGTTATCAGTATATCTCCTTTATTGACAAATGTCAATAATATTTCAACGACATTTGTCGATTTAATATATCTTTTTGATTTCCTCAATTCCATATCGCTGTTTAAAATTCTCTAACTCCATATTATTCCGAATAAACATCTCTTCTTTGAAAACTCCTGTATGAATGTTTTCAAACCCTGCCACCTGCTCTCCATTACAAATACTGCATTTTAAAGCAGGACGCCAGTTCTCCTTGTCATAATACTCTGTTTTAATGTGTTTTTTTCCAATTCCGAACATTCTATTTCTCCTCTTATATATAGTAAACGAAAAAAACGCTTGCGTTTTGCTTCGTTTACAGCGCCAGATACACGCTGCAAAGCAGCATAACTTCCTATGTGTATCCGTGCGCATCTATTATAGTTAACGCATGTATTTTATGCGTTTACTATAATGGCATAAAATATATCCAAAGATAACCTGCACAGGGAGGGAAAACGCTATCTGCGTTTTCCCTCCCTGAATAATTCCTATATATACGATGTCACTATTTTCCCTTTTATTTTATTCTTTGATTCTGTCAATGTCTGCCAGATTAATGCCAGAGGCCTGAAGAATTGCTTTTAAATCCAAGTAGCGTTTACGCATAGTATTATAAGCTTTTGCTTCTTTTCCATCTTCTAGCATATAGTCTTGAAGTCTGGAAAATTCCTCAATATTTCTTTGTATCATTTCCTTCTCAGTCATGCTATCACCCCCTTATTATTATAATGAGTATAGCATAACCAGATGATAAAGTCTATCAAATTACTCAAATACACTACTGTGAGTAGTAACCTTACTGCTTATAATAACCAAGGAAATCTCTCAGACTTTCCATTGCATCTTTTAACACCTCAACCCTTGGCAGATATACCACACGGAAATGATCTGGCTTGCCCCAGTTAAATCCACCTCCATGAACAATCAATATTTTCTTATCTTTTAGTAAATCCAATGCAAACTTTTCATCATTAAGGATATTAAATTTTTTAGTATCTATTTTGGGAAAAATATAAAATGCCGCTTTTGGTTTTACCGCACTGATTCCTGGTATATCGTTTAACGCTTTATAGATATATTCCCTTTGCTCATAAATCCTTCCTCCTGGAACAATATGACGGTTTACACTCTGATACCCTCCAAGTGCCGTTTGGACAACAGACTGTGCTGGCACATTCGAGCAAAGCCGCATATTCGAAAGCATATTCAATCCCTGAATATAATCCTCTGCTATTTTTTTATTGCCGCTTAATATCATCCAGCCAATTCGAAAACCTGCAATCATATGGGATTTGGAAAGCCCACTATAGGTCACACAAAATAAATCCGGCGCCAGGGAAGCAATGGATATATGCTCTTCCTCTTCCATTACAAGACGATCATAGATTTCATCCGAAAAAATAATCAACTGGTGCTCCCTCGCAATTTCTACAAGCTGCTGTAATACCTCTTTTGGATATAAGGCTCCTGTCGGATTATTGGGATTTATGATAACCATAGCCTTTGTCCGTTCTGTAATTTTAGATCGGATATCTTCCAGGTCAGGATACCATTCCGCCTGTTCGTCACAGATATAATGCACTGCCTTTCCACCTGCCAGTGTCACACATGCCGTCCACAGCGGATAATCTGGTGCAGGCACAAGTACTTCGTCTCCGTTGTCCAACAACGCCGACATACTAAGATTAATTAACTCACTGACACCATTTCCAGTGTAAATATCCTCAATGGAAAGATTCGGTATATTTTTTAACTGTGCATATTGCATAATCGCTTTTCTCGCCGAAAAAAGCCCCTTCGCAGCAGAGTATCCCTCACACTCTGTCAGTTGCCTCTGCATATCATAAATCACTTCATCTGGTGTGCGAAATCCAAATGGCGCAGGATTTCCAATATTCAGTTTTAATACATTGGTGCCATTTTCCTCCATTCTTGCCGTCTCATCGACAACTGGTCCCCTGACATCATATAAAACATAATCTAACTTTGATGACTTCTTAATCTCTTTCATTTTCATTCCTATCCCCCGTCTTTCTCAATTTTGAATGCCCTCTCAAATTTGAGAAAGCATTAATAAGTAGTTTGAAAGGAACTTTCAAACTTTACTTCTTGCGAATAAAACCTTAAACCGCACTTTTACGTATCTTACTTAAATTAAAAAAAGCCTATAGAAGACTTCCTACAAGCTTTTCCGGGTTGGGCTGTTTAAAATAAACAGAACAGTCTGTAGGGGAATCGAACCCCTGTTTTCGCCGTGAGAGGGCGACGTCTTAGCCGCTTGACCAACAGACCACTTATTTTACTTGTCCTGCACTCTCGTGCCGACAAATAGTATATTACACTATTTTGACAAAAATTGCAAGTACTTTTTTAAAATTTTTTTTAGTTACTATTCACGTCTGTTTTTGCAGTGCCAGACGGCATAGACAGATGGTTTTTCGCATGATGTTTCAAATAGCCGTGAATAGTAATGTATTAAATCAGGAACTGCCTTATATGAATAAAGGCAGTTCCCTTTTCTTCCTTTCTGTTTCTCCCATACGCAAAGCAGGCAAGGTTATGGCTAATACTCATTCGTATTTTTGTGTGGATCATCTCCAACAATTGTGATTCCCTGATAGACTACTGCTGTAATTTCGGCGTCAGTCTGTGTTGTTCTTGCTTCAAACTGATGCAGCATTTTGCCCTCAAAAGACTGTACATATCTTGGCGGAAGACGGTTCAATGCATATGCGGCAATATCCATCCGGCATTTTTCGCATTTGCAGTAATCTGTCTGTTTCCATAATTGATCAATTTTTTCCAAAACGGTCTCTTCCATTAAATTTACTAACCCTGTCATACTGCTACCTCCTCTTAAACATATTCATAATAAGCATGAGTATACCACTAAAACCCGAAATAGTCATCCACCCCATTCGCAATTCCAACTGCCATTTTTTTCTGGTTCGCCGTTTTTTGCATATAGCGATCCTCAGCAGAATTTGTTAAAAATCCCATTTCAATTAGTGTGACTGGTATTTTGCTCCAGTTTGTACCAGTTAAATCATCCCTTGTAAACAGTCCACGGCTTTTAATCCCTGTCTTTTTACAATAACTTTTTAAAATACAGTTTGATAGCTTTTTTGAGGACTTACTTAAATTTTTAACATAAGGATTCTTTAGGGACGGATAGAGCATACTTGCTCCTCTTACACTTGAAGAAGAGGAAGCATCTGCATGGATTCTGATATAAATATCTGCTCCACTTTTATTCGCACGTTCCGCTCTTTGCTTATTGCTGATATTCACATTATTTTTCGTGCGGACCATGTACACCTGGTATCCTTTTTCCTCCAGCTCTTTCTTTAACTTTTTAGCAACCTGGAGTGTCAGTTTATACTCTGGTGTCTTTGTTGCAACACCAACTGCTCCGCCTGATACCTTTGCTTTTTTTGTTTTTGAACCAGGACCTACCGGTTCTGTTGCGGAATTGGCATGCTGCTGATGCCCTGCGTCAATCGCAATTATATACTGGCTTCTTTCTTTAGCGCCTTTTTTAATTTCTAACACACTGTCAGTTTCTTTTGCTGCTGCTGTTTTTGCAGCGGCTTCTTTGCCTGGCTTTTCTTCTTTCCCTGCAAAAACACTGCATAAAACAAGCACACACACGATTGCAAAACAAAGTAATGTCTTTCCTGCTTTTTTCATAAATTCCTCCATGTTACGTCTTTTCTGGTTATATTCTATTGATTACCATTTGTTATTGTTCCAAACTTTGAAAATGGATAGACACGAAGAAAAGCATGCCCATCAATATTTTCTTTTTTAACAACCCCAACGCCTTCTCCATCACGGCTGTCCACACTTTCATTCCGGTTATCCCCCAGGACAAAAAACTCATCATCCCCCAGTTTGACAGGTTCCTCCGCAATGCCGCCGCTATCCATTGGCTCACGCCCATAATTTTCTTTTAAAACCTCACCATTGATATAGATTGTATTACCTGTAATCTGAATGGTTTCCCCCGGAAGTCCAATAATACGTTTGATATAATATTCTTCATGGTCACGTCCCTGCGGGTAAAAGGTTACAATATCAAAACGGTCTGGATCTTTAAAATGATAGGTGACCTTCTCCACAAGAAGGCTTTCTTTATTATGCAGCGTATTTTTCATAGAGCCGCCGTCTACCTGTGTCCTTTGGATCACATAACGCGGAACTACCGTTACACACAAAACAATAATAACAGCATAGATAATCAGCTCCCTGATAAAACTTCCCTTACTGTTTTTTTCTTCTGACGCCTTGTCTGTTTCCTCTTCCTGTGCCAAAACTTCCGTCTCTTCTGTATCTGATAGTTCCTGTGTCTCTATTGTATCAATATCTCTCATGTCTAATCCTCCTCTTCAAAGGACATAACCTCTTCCACCATTACTGCCTTTTCTGCCTCTTCCTGTACCTTCCTTGCTTCAATTATGGCAGCCTCCTCCTCACTCAAAATATGGATCTTTGACTGATCTAACTCATCAATGGCAATCGACAACGGCTTTGGACAACGGCTCTGCACCATTGGCTCAATTCCATCTATCAACTGGCGGGCACGCTTTGCTGTTGCCAAAACAATGGAATAACGGCTATTTACAATAGGAGTCTCCCCTTTTTCTACTTCGCTGTTTACTGTGCTCATTAAATCATGGTATGATGGATGTAACATCGTATTATATCCCCTTTCCTGTTTCAATAATTTTTCCATAACTTATAGTATAACAGATACTACTGGTATTGGTCAAAGTCTTTCCGAATTTTTTCTGTTAATTCCTTTTGATTGCTCTGTGAAAAGTGAATTGCCTGCAAAAGGCCATGCAGCGAAGCCACACATTCTTCCAGTCCGGCATTTTCCACAATATAATCATAGGACTCCATATAATCACACTCTTCTTTTGCTCTGGCCAACCGCTTATCAATCACCTCTGCCCCTTCTGTTCCCCGTTTTTCCAAACGTCGGCGCAGCTCTTTTACCGAAGGTGTCGTGATAAAAATGAGAGAAACCTCTGGAAACTTTTCCTTGACCTTTAATGCTCCCTGCATTTCAATCTCCAGGAGAACATCTTTCCCGTTGTTAATCTGTTCCATTACATATGCTTTTGGTGTCCCATAATAATTGTCTACATACCTTGCATACTCAATCAGCTCATCGGCTTCTATCATTTGTTCAAACTCTTCTTTTGTTTTAAAAAAATAGCTTTTTCCTTCCTCCTCCCCTTCTCTGGGTTTTCTCGTCGTCGCTGAAACAGATACAGCATATCCATATTTTTTTGTCAGTTCTCCGACAACCGTTCCCTTGCCCGCACCTGAAAAACCAGATATTATGGCAATAATCCCTTTTTTACTCATCTTCATGGCTCCTCTCTGCTACAGGATTTCCAGCTACTCTGTTATCGATGGTTTCCGGAAGCAAAGCAGACAGAACAATGTGTCCGCTTTCCATCACTAATATACACTTCGTTTTCCGCCCACATGTTGCATCGACAGCCATATTTTCATCTCTTGCAACCTGAATCATTCTTTTAATTGGGGCAGCTTCCGCCCGGATAATGCTAATTACCTTATCCATATTCACAATATTTCCATATCCGATATTTACCAACATGCCATTTATTGCTCCTCACTCAATATTTTGAATCTGCTCCCTGATTTTTTCTATCTCCGTCTTTAACTCAATGGCATTTGCCGACAGTTCTTTGTCGTTTGCCTTAGACAAAATCGTATTTGCCTCACGGTTCATCTCCTGCGCAATAAAATCCAGTTTACGGCCAATGGACTCTTCCTGCAAAAATGTCTCTTCCATATTCTGAATATGGCTTCTTAGCCGGACAGTTTCTTCATCAACACACACCTTATCTGCATAAATGACTAACTCTGTTGCCAGGACATTTTCATCAAGCTTTTCACTGCCCAAAAATTCCGTCACTTTATTTTTAATCTTTTCTCTGTATTCCTCCAGAATTTGTGGAGAACGTTCCTCCACAAAAGATACTAACTTAGAAACATACGCTAACTTTGATAAAATATCCTTTTGCAGATGCTCCCCTTCTGTTTTTCTTGTCTCCAGAAATTTTTCACCAGCAGCCCTTACTACATTTTCAATCACTGGAAAATACACCTCAATATCTTTATTGTCCTCTTCTAAAGAAACCACTTCCGGAAAACGGATTAGAGAATCTGCCGTCAGCTTTTGTTCCAGGCAAAAAGTATCTTGCACCTGCTTGATAATCGCAACATAGTCTTTTGCAATTTTTTCGTGATACTGTACTCTGACATCTCTGTCTGCATAATTATCAAAGCTAATATACAAATCGACCTTTCCACGGCTGACATATTCTTTCAGAATACTTCTAAGTTTTCCCTCTAAAGCATTAAATTTTTTAGGAAGTTTAATACCCATATCACAATATCTATGGTTTACGGATTTTATTTCCACTGTCACTTTATATTCCCCAGTCACCTCTTCATAGTGGCCATATCCTGTCATACTCTTTACCATGGTTTCCTCCTAACCTGTTACCTATATCATATCCATGTATTTTGTCATCTTATCTGCGGCTATTTTCCTTTTGGCTTCTTTTGCCCGATGGAATGAAACAGCCTACTGTACTTTTCCTTTAAAGCCGCCCGCTTTTCCTTTTTTTCCTCACTTTTTTGGTTCAATTCCTTTTCTGTATACCGGACATAGGAAACGCTTTCTTTTTCATCTATCTCAATACATTTTAAGTTCCGATAATTATCTGTTACAGTAGAAAGGCTCCTTCCTGTCAGCTTCCAGTTGACAAAGTCAGCAATAATCCGGTAGATTACCGCAAACAGCGGTACCCCGACAATCATTCCAACAATTCCCCATAGACCTCCAAACAGCAAAATAGAGAACAATACCCAGAATGCAGATAATCCCGTTGATTCTCCAAGGATTGCCGGTCCAATTACATTTCCATCAAGCTGCTGTAAAATAATCAGCATAATCAGAAAATACAACGCCTGCATTGGGTTCACAATTAAAATCAAAAGCACGCTTGGAACTGCCCCAAGATACGGGCCAAATACCGGAATAATATTGGTAACGCCTATAATCACACTGATTAACAGTGCATAAGGAAGCCCCATCACCGTCATAAGGAAAAAGCAGATAATTCCAATAATTGTAGAATCCACAATTTTTCCGATAATGAATCCACTAAACATTCCATGAGAAATTTTCACATAATGGATAATCACATCTGCCTGCTTTTTCTTAAAAATACCATATAAAAGCTTCTTTGCCTGTGCGGAAAAGGTATCCTTACTGGCAAGAACATATATTGCTACAATAATACCAATAAAAAGGTTATATAAAACATTCAGTACGCCAATCACACCATTGGCAAACTGGACTGCCACCATATTCACACTCGGCAGAAATTCCGACTGAAGCCATGGAAGGAACCCCTTTGTCAGCATCTGGTCCATATACTCTGTTGCGCTCAGCGCAACCTCCTGCATGGTATCAGCAAGATATTCATTATTTCTTATGCTTTCATTTAACATATTATAGTAATGGTTTACCTTTTCCGGCAGATTATTGGTCAGTGAAGTAATGCTGGAAATCAATTGTGGAATAATCATCCAGCAAAGTACGATGATCACTACAATCCCAAAAACAAGGGCTAAGGTAATGGAAAGCCCCGTAACCAATCCCTTCCTTTTTTCAGACAGCTTTTTTCCCTTCCGCTCTGACAAATGTACCAGCCAATCCTGAAAGGTATTCATCAAAGGATTCAAAATATAAGCAATCACACAACCATAGACAACGGGACGCAGAATTCCTATGTAACTGCCAATCGTAGATAAAATTTCATCTGCGTTAGCAATCAAAAAATAAACTACAATCGCAGCCACAATGACCAAAAAAAGCCCAATCCATTTAATAAATGCTTTTAAGAGAGGCGACTGCCTGTTCGTTTCCTTATTTTCCATTGATACCTCCAAAAATCCTCTTTGTTAAGTTCTTCATGCTCTGCCACTAATAACAATAACAGCGCTCTTCTTATTATACTTTTTTTACGCTTTTTTGCAAGAAAAAGCCGTAAAATTATTCTATTTTTCAAAAAAAATTTAAAAAAAGGACTTTTCAAATCAAAAAAAATGTGCTATGGTAGTAACAGTTGGTTAAATACTGTACAGGACAAGGGCGTTCTCAATTTACTTGAGTGCGCCTTTTTTGCTAATTTTAATGCTAAATCCTGCAGTACATACTGATTCAAATTTTATCACAACTGATACTCAGGAAAGGATGGTATTAATTATGGAAAAAAATGTAATTGAACAGGTATTTGGGATAAACGTGTTCAACGATGAGGTAATGCAGACAAAACTGCCAAAGGATGTTTATAAATCCTGGAAAAAAACCTTAGAAAGCGGGGAGGACTTAGATTCTGACATCGCAAACGTTGTAGCTCATGCCATGAAGGAATGGGCACTGGAGCACGGTGCAACGCATTATACGCACTGGTTCCATCCGATGACAGGAATCACAGCAGAAAAACATGACTCCTTCTTAAGCCCTGCAACAGAAAGCAAGCCTGTTCTTGAATTTAAAGGAAAAGAATTAATCAAGGGGGAACCAGATGCTTCTTCTTTCCCTTCTGGCGGCCTGCGCGCAACCTTTGAAGCAAGAGGATATACCGCATGGGATTGTACCTCTCCAGCCTTTCTGCGTGAAGATTCCGGCGGAGTTACCCTCTGTATTCCTACTGCTTTCTGCTCTTACACAGGTGAAGCTTTAGATAAAAAGACACCTCTTTTACGTTCCATGGAAGCAATCAGCAAACAGGCTGTCCGTATTATGAAATTATTCGGGTATGACGACGTTAAAAAGGTATCTTGTTCTGTAGGACCAGAACAGGAATATTTCTTAATAAACCATGAAAAATATTTGCAGCGTAAAGATTTAATTTTTACCGGACGTACTCTTTTCGGCGCACCAGCACCAAAAGGACAGGAGCTTGACGACCATTATTTTGGTATTATCAAAGAACGTATCGCTGTATTTATGAAAGATTTAAACCAAGAGTTATGGAAAGTGGGAATCCTCGCAAAAACACAGCATAATGAAGTAGCTCCTGCACAGCATGAAATGGCGCCTATTTACTCTACAGCAAATATTGCTACCGACCATAACCAGCTTGTTATGGAGATTATGAAAAAAGTAGCAAAAAGGCATAACATGGAATGCCTGCTGCATGAAAAACCATTTGAAGGTGTAAATGGCTCTGGTAAGCACAACAACTGGTCCATTGTAACTGATACTGGCATCAATCTTTTAGACCCGGGCAAAAAACCACATGAGAACACAAAATTCCTGCTCTTTTTATCTGCTGTCATTAAAGCAGTTGACGAAAATGCAGAACTTTTACGCCTTTCTGCTTCCAATCCAGGAAATGACCACAGACTTGGTGCAAACGAAGCTCCTCCTGCCATTATTTCTATTTTCCTTGGCGAGCAGTTAGAAGATATTATTGAGCAGATTGTAAAAGGAGATGTCTCTTCTTCTATTCAAAGTTCACAGCTTGATACAGGTGTCCATGTTCTTCCTGTTTTAAAGAAAGATGCGACAGACAGAAACCGTACTTCACCATTTGCCTTTACCGGAAATAAGTTTGAATTCCGTATGCTTGGTTCCTCTCTTTCTATCGCCGGGCCAAACTTTACATTAAATACAATTGTTGCTGATGTTTTACAGGATTTTGCTGATGAACTGGAAAAAGCAGATGATTTTGACAGTGCTGTAAACGATTTGATTAAAAGAACCGTTACAGAACACCAGAAAGTTATCTTTAATGGTGACGGCTATTCTGATGACTGGATTACTGAGGCAGAAAAACGTGGTCTTCCAAATATTAAATCTATGGTGGAGGCTATTCCATACCTTGTTTCTGATCAAACAGTACAGGTATTTGAAAGACAGAATGTACTTACAAAGGCAGAATTGGAATCCAGGGCAGAAATTAATTATGAAACCTATTCAAAGACTATTAATATTGAAGCAAAAACCATGATTGACATGGCTGGCAAACAATACATACCTGCTATTATCCAGTATGTCACAAGTCTTGCAGACTCTGTCAACAGCATCACAGCAGCATGCAGCTCCGTTGATGTCTCTGTTCAGACAGAACTTCTGACAAAATGCTCTTCTCTTCTTGCAACAGCACAGAAAGCGTTGACACAGCTTGAAAAAGTAACGGCAGAAGCTGCTGCAAAAGAAGAAGGCCAGGAGCAGGCAGTCTACTTTAAAGACGTTGTATTCCCTGCTATGGATGCACTCCGCAGCCCGATTGATGAACTAGAAATGATAGTTGACCAGGATTATTGGCCAGTTCCATCTTATAGTGATTTGTTATTTGAGGTTTAGGGACTGTTAAGAAATAAATCTTCACATTTTGCTTGCCGGAATAGATGTGCTTCTCACTTTGTGGGAGATTTGGCTCAAATTTAGGAGGTGTAGCAAGCTGCATTGACTAAATTTGGGGCAAATATAGCACAAAGCATAGAGTGCAGAGGATAAGGCACGAAACGTTCCTACAGTTCCTTAATATGAGAGCCTCCGTAAGCTTTCCTTCTCAAAAGAATATTCCGGCGTCTGAAAGGTATCACCTATCTCCTCCTCATAATACCATAAATCTTCTTCATGCAAAGGATTTTTCAGAAGTTGGAATTCCTGTGCCGGCATATAACCCTGTGCCAACAAAAATGCTTTTTTTCCTTCTTCATTTTTGCAGAGATCCACAACCATCACAACATGCCCTGGACTTGCACCTTTTATAAAAATATCACCTATCTTTAACTTTTCCAATGAAATCTTTTTTGACTCTTCCTCCATAGAAAGTGTTCCGGCATAGGCAAAAACAACCCGCATAAATTTCTTATAATTGTTGTAAGAATCGTTGTAAGACGCTGATTTTACCCAGTTCGAGGAATTACTTCCCACCTGAATCCGATATCCATCTCTCCATTTGGTATATTCTGCTAAAAATCCATCAACAAAATGAAACCGGATGCGTTCCTTCTGTCCAGTCTCCCAAAAATATTCCGCATACATCCGCATAATAGAATCTGCACATTGTTGTAAGTCCTCTTTTTCTATTGGAAGCTTAAATACTGCAGCATGTGCATTTTGATTTCCTTTTTCTTCCTTATCATATAACAACACCGGGCTTCCATGCTTTTTTAATGGATAATTTCTTAAAAACTCCCCAAAACTGCCTTTTTTACAATTTATCCTCTGATATCCCTCCGGTTCCAGAATCCTTTTTTGAAGCGTTTTTCCTGCTGTCTGTAAAAGCTTTTTATTAATTCCTGTCTGCTTGTCAGGCTGTACCGATACATCCTGGCTTTCTTCCTCTTCCATTATTTCTCCGTTATCCTGACCCTCTTCTATCGTTCTTATTTCTTTATCATCAGAATTTTGTCTTTTTTCCCTCATGTCATTTCTATTCTGCCTTAACTGTTCTTGCACCCCTCCTAATCCTTTTTTTGTGTTTATTTTATGCCATAGAAAAGCTCCAATCCCTGCCACTGCCAGACAAAAAACCAGAATAACTACAATCCTTTTTTTCTTCATAAAACCCTCCATGCCGCAACTTTTGCGGCTCAATTAGTGATGAAAACAAAGCTGCCACTGTAAGACATCATATCCAAATTATAGCATAACCGCACCCAAAATCCAACATAAGTACATTTGCTTTTCCAGCTTTTCCATGATAAAATATTACTATTCACGCTGACATCTGAAAAAGCTTAAATTTGTTGTGCCTGCACATACGATTTGCTGCCTTTTTTAGAAAGCGGCTGTGAGTAGCAGCATATTTAATCACTAATAAAATCTAATTAACAAAATTCCCGGGAGGAGTAAAATATGAATAGTAAAAAAGTAGTTGTCGCATTAGGCCACAGTGCCTTAGGAAGAACTTTTCCAGAGCAAAAAGAAGCTGTTAAAAACGCAGCGTCTGCTATTTCTGATTTAATAGAAGCAAAATATCAGGTTGTCATTACCCACAGCAATGGACCGCAAATCGGCATGATTCATGCTGCCATGACCGAGTACAGCAGGTTAGTGCCTTCTAATACCGTTGCACCAATGTCAATTTGTAGTGCAATGAGCCAGGGATATATTGGCTACGACCTGCAAAATGAAATCAGGACAGAGCTTTTAAACCGTGGCATTTATAAGCCAGTTTCCACGTTAATTACACAGGTTCGTGTTGATCCATTTGACGCAGCATTTACCCATCCACACAAATTAATTGGACGCTACATGACAGAAGAAGAAGCAAAAAATGAAGAGAAAAAAGGCAATCATGTCACTTTGGTCGAAGGAAAAGGGTATCAGCGTATCATCGCCGCACCCCGCCCAATGGAAATCTATGAGTTAGACGCCATCAAAGCGCTGATGGATGCCGGACAGATTGTTATAGCAGCAGGCGGTGGCGGAATTCCTGTTTTACAGCAGGGAACACGTTTAAAAGGTGCCAGCGCCGTCATTGAAAAGGACATCACAAGCGCATGCCTTGCCGAACAGCTTAATGCAGATATTCTTTTGCTCCTGACCGGAGTAGAAAAGGTATGCCTGAATTTTAGAAAAGAAAGTGAAACGCCTTTAGATTCCATGACCGTAGAAGAAGCTACAAAATATATTGAAGAAAACCAGTTTTCTACCGGAGCAATGCTGCCAAAGGTAGAAGCAGCCGTTTCCTTTGCCTCTTCCTCCAATGAACGGAAATCGATTATTACCAGTATTGATACTGCCCTTGCCGGACTGCAGGGCAAAACCGGCACACAGGTACATTGCTAGAATATGCTATATCTCAAATGACTCATTTTGATAAACTACATCAAAATGAGTCATTTCTGCTTTCAATCTCTGTTTTTATATTCTCAACAGAGATACAGCCCCTACTGTTTCTGTTGTACCATAAGCTTTAGCGTCCTATGCTGTTTTCTTTTCCAGTTCTTCAGCTCTTTTCGGCAATGCGTCAATCATTTTTAATAATAACGCTGTATTATCATTCTCAAGCTTTGTGATTCGATAATATTGATTTAATTCATCCAAATTTTTTTGAACCTCATTTATTTTATTTGTAAGATTCATCTGTACTCTATCCATTTCCTTTAAAATAAGGTTTTCGGATTCTGTTATTCTTTTATCAATTATAGTTTCCATCATTTTTTGAAGAACTTCTAAATCCGTTTGCTCTAACATAACATCACCCTCCTTTCATGTGCTATTTATTATACCAGATTCCATAATCAGGATGCTGTTAACCATTTTCCCGTTCCTTTGAAATGGTTGCAATATCAACAACCGAAAGGTTCTCATGGTCAGAGTTTTCCAGGCTTGTCAACAGCGCATCTGCTGTATCCAGCGAAGTCAGGCAGTTCACGCCTGTCTCAATCGCCGTGCGGCGAATCAGGAAGCCATCCTTTAACTTATCGCCATAGGTTGGTGTATCGATTACTAAATCAATCTGATGCTCTAACAGCAAATCCATCAGTGTCGGAGACTCTTCATTTATCCGGTTTACCGGGAAGGTAAGGACGCCATGCTCATTTAAAACCCTTGCGGTATTTCTTGTTGCAAAGATATCATAGCCTAACTTCTTAAACCGCTTTGCAATATCAACTGCTTCCAGTTTATCAGAATCCTTGACGGTAAGAATCATCTTTTTATGTTTTGGCAAATCGACACCTGATCCTAAAAATGCCTTATAAAGAGCTTCATTAAAGGACTTGGAGATTCCTAAGCACTCTCCAGTAGACTTCATCTCAGGCCCTAAACTGATTTCTGCCCCACGCAGTTTCTCAAAAGAGAACACCGGCATCTTAATCGCAAGGTATTCTGATTTTTTTGCAAGTCCGGTTTCATAGCCCAAATCCTTGATTTTTGCCCCAAGAATCACCTTTGATGCGAGGTCAACAATCGGAATTCCTGTTACTTTGCTAATATATGGCACCGTACGGCTGGAACGTGGATTTACCTCAATCACAAAAACTTCTTCGTTATATACGATAAACTGAATATTAATCAGTCCAATTACATGCAGGGAACGTGCAAGCTTTCTGGTATAATCCACAATAACACGCTGAATCTTTTCTGAAATACTCTGTGCCGGATAAACGGAAATACTGTCGCCGGAATGGATTCCTGCACGCTCCACATGCTCCATAATCCCCGGAATCAGAATATCGTCCCCGTCACATACAGCATCTACTTCCACTTCTTTTCCCATCAGGTACTTGTCAACCAGAATCGGATGTTCCTGATGATAACGGTTAATCACTGCCATAAATTCCCTGATATCCGAATCGGTTACCGCAATCTGCATCCCCTGCCCGCCAAGCACATAAGAAGGCCGGACAAGTACAGGATAGCCAAGCTCATTTGCCGCTTCCAAAGCTTCCTCTGTTGTAAATACCGTTTTCCCGGAAGGACGTGGAATACAGCACTGCTCTAATATTTCATCAAACAATTCCCTGTCCTCTGCGGCATCTACATTCTCCGCACTGGTACCAAGAATCTTAACTCCCATTTTTAAAAGCGCTTCCGTCAGTTTAATTGCCGTCTGCCCGCCAAACTGCACAACCGCCCCATCTGGATTTTCCAGCCGGACAATATTTTCCACATCTTCCGGCGTCAAAGGCTCGAAGTATAGTTTATCGGCGATATCAAAGTCTGTACTTACTGTTTCCGGGTTGTTATTGACAATAATTGTTTCATACCCTTCCTGTGACAAAGCCCAGACACTGTGTACCGAACAATAGTCAAATTCAATTCCCTGCCCAATCCGAATTGGGCCGGAGCCAAGCACCATGATTTTTTTCTCTTTCGTACTGTCCTCTACCTCATTTACGCCATCAAAACAGCTATAATAATACGGCGTCTCTGAAGCAAATTCCGCTGCACAGGTATCCACCATTTTAAAAGCGGCTGTAATGCCCATCTCACAGCGCATATCATGGATTTCTTTTTCTGTCTTTCCAGTAAATTCTGCAATCACCTCATCCGGGAATTCCAGCCGCTTTGCCTCCATCAAAAGCTCCTTCTCCAGAACTTTTGCCTTTTTCAGCTTCTCTTCCATTTCGACCAGAATTGCAATTTTATCTATAAACCAGTCATCAATCATGGTAATCTCATGAATCGTTTCATAAGAAACACCCCGCCGGATTGCTTCCGCTATTACAAAAATGCGGCGGTCATCTACTACATGAAGCTGCTCAACAACCTCTTCCTTTGTCATGCCAATATATTCATCATTCATCAGGCAATTGACATGCTGTTCCAGAGAACGCAGCGCCTTCATCAACGCTCCCTCAAAATTGGTGCAGATGCTCATAACCTCGCCAGTTGCCTTCATCTGGGTGGTCAGCGTTCTTTTTGCCTTGATAAATTTATCAAATGGCAGACGCGGAATCTTTACCACAACATAATCAAGGGCAGGCTCAAAACTTGCATAGGTCTTTCCTGTCACTGCGTTTGGAATCTCATCTAATGTATAACCAAGTGCAATTTTAGCAGAAACCTTTGCAATCGGATATCCGGTTGCCTTGGATGCAAGCGCCGAAGAACGGCTTACACGCGGATTTACCTCAATTACAATATATTCAAAGGAAGTTGGATGAAGCGCAAACTGCACATTACATCCACCCGTAATTCCCAGTTCATCAATAATCCGAAGTGCAGAAGTACGGAGCATCTGGTATTCTTTGTCTGACAAGGTCTGGGAAGGCGCCACGACAATACTGTCTCCGGTATGCACTCCGACAGGATCCAGATTTTCCATATTACATACGGTAATACAAGTTCCATTGCTGTCACGCATTACCTCATATTCAATTTCCTTCCATCCCGCAATGCAGCGTTCTACCAGAACCTGTCCCACACGGGAAAGGCGCAGGCCATTGGAAAGAATTTCCTTTAATTCTTCCTGATTATGGGCGATTCCACCGCCAGAGCCTCCAAGCGTATAAGCTGGACGCAGAACAACCGGATACCCTATCTTTTCTGCAAATGCAACGCCATCTTCAATATTTTCCACTAATTCTGAAGCAGCACATGGCTCGCCAATCCGCTCCATCATATCTTTAAATTCCTGGCGTCCCTCTGCATTTCGGATGGTCTCTGCCGTTGTCCCAAGCAGCTTCACTCCATGGCTGTCTAAGAAACCGGATTCTGCAAGTTCCATACCAAGGTTTAAGCCTGCCTGTCCGCCCATATTCGGAAGCAGGCTGTCCGGTTTTTCCACCTCAATAATTTTCTGGAGTACCTCAACTGTCAATGGCTCAATATAAACCTTATCCGCAATCTCTTTATCTGTCATAATCGTAGCCGGATTGGAATTGACCAGAATTACCTCCATGCCTTCTTCTTTTAAGGAACGGCATGCCTGTGTGCCGGCATAATCAAACTCAGCGGCCTGTCCAATTACAATCGGGCCGGAACCAATTACTAAAACTCTTTTTATCCCTTCAAGCTTTGGCATTATCTGTTTCCTCCTGTCATTTTCATAAACTCGTCAAACAAAAGCTCCGAATCCTTTGGGCCGGCATTTGCTTCTGGATGGAACTGCACTGTCTTTACAGGCTTTCCAATATATTCCAGCCCCTCTACCGTTTTATCATTTACATTGATAAACCATGGTTTTGCCACTTCCTTGTCAATAGAATCTGCATCCACAACATAACCATGGTTTTGTGAAGAAATATAAACCTTGCCTGTTACCAAATCCTTCACGGGATGGTTTGCACCCCTGTGGCCATATTTCATTTTATAGGTCTTTGCCCCATGTGCAAGCGCCATTAACTGATGCCCCAGGCAAATTGCAAAAACAGGAATTTTGGAATCTGCCAAAACCCGAATCTGTTCAATAATCTCTGTACATTCTGCTGGATCTCCCGGTCCATTTGTAATCATAATGCCATCTGGGTTTGAAGCAATTACCTCCTGCGCATCAAAATCACATGGATAAACAGTTACCTTACAGCCACGGTTTAACAGGCAGCGTATAATATTTTTCTTTGTGCCAACATCAATTACTGCAATTTTTCTATCCGCTTCCACTTTTTCTGACTGGATATCCCCCGGCACATAATCTGTTTTTTCACTGCAGCTTACCCTCTTTACTACACCTGTTACCTTATATTCTTTTAACAGGGAAAGGACTTCTTCTTTGTTATAGGCCTCATCCGTTGTAATCATACCATTCATTGTACCCTTTTCACGGAGAAGCTTTGTCAGTGCGCGGGTATCAATGCCTGATATTCCCGGAATATCATTTTCCTCTAAAAAATGCTGTAACGTATCTTCCGAACGGAAATTACTTGGCATACGGGAAAGTTCCCGGACAATAAAGCCATCCGGCCAGCCTTTTTTTGATTCCATATCCTGATAACAGACACCATAGTTACCAATCAATGGATAAGTCATCGTTACAGCCTGACCTGCATAGCTTGGATCGGTAAGTACCTCCAAATACCCCGTCATGGAAGTATTGAAAACAATTTCACTGATAATCTCTTTTTCCTTTCCAATACTCTTTCCCTCAAACACGGTTCCGTCTTCTAAAATAAGAAACGCCTTCATATTATATTTCCCATTCCTTTCCATTGAGTTCTAATATCATTTCTGCTGTTTCTACCATATTGGTAGCACTGTCCATACTTAACTTCTGAATATAATGATGTGCTTCGTCCTCTGTCATCTGGTTACGCTCCATCAACAACTTCTTTGCAGCAGTAATCGCCTTTTTTTCCTCTTTCGTCCGAAGCTTCGGCCTGCCTTTCTCTTTCTTGCGCCAGCGGTTATACTGAACCATCATCATTTCTAACGTATTCAGCAAATCCTGCACCTTAAATGGCATAGCAAGCGACACAAAATTTCCGAAACCAGCTTCTTCTAACTTTGCCGGAGATGCAAGCAAAAGCATCTGAAAACCTTTTGGCAGATAATCATTTATTTCCATATAATACATATCCGCAAACCGATATCCGCATATTACAATTCCACCGTCCAGACAGTTCACCGCATCAATCACCTGTGAACCGCTGTCACAAATAATCCGCACATCATAACCATTTTTCAGAAGGAGTTTTTGAAGATTTTTCCCATCACTTCGTTTCGGTAAAGCGATAATGATATCTGCCATGCAGAAACAACCTCCAATCTTTGTATGATGCTGCTGTTATACCGTTCCCAGATAACGCTCCTTTTCCCATTCTGTTACCTGCTTACAATATTCATTCCATTCACTGTCCTTTGTCTGAATCAGATGTCCCGAAATATGTTCTCCAAGCGCCTCCTGAAGAAATGCATCCTTTTTAAACTGGGATACGGCTTCATGGAGCGTACGCGGCAATTTTTCCGGGACAACGGCTTCTGGCGCAATTTCATCCATACATGCAGGCGGTTTCAGCTTTTGCTTCATTCCATCCAAACCCGCATAAAGACATGCCGCAATGACAAGATAGGGATTAGAAGCCCCATCCGGACTGCGCAATACAACTCTTGCACCATCCCCTCCAATCGAAGTCAGCCGGATTAACGGACTCCTGTTAGTCGAAGACCAGCACACAGACACCGGCGCCAGATATCCCGGTATCAGCCTTTTATAAGAATTAACAATTGGATTGTTTACTAAAGACATACTGGCAATATGGTTTAAAATCCCTGCCATAAACTGATAGCCTGTCTCACTGACACCCAGTTTATCTCCTTTATCGGTAAAAATATTTCTTCCATATTTATTGCACATAGAAAATGTATAATGCGCCCCGGAACCCTGTACATTCTCTTTTGGCTTTGGCATAAAAGTCGCATGAACGCCATGACGTCTTGCTACAGTCCTTACCACCAGTCTTGTTGTCATAATGTCATCTGCCATCTTTAAGGCATCCACATGCTTTAAATCCAGCACATGCTGCGCTGCCCCGTCAGAATGATAGGAAGACTCAACTTCAATTCCCATATCCGCAAGGTAAAGCACCATATCACGCCTTGCATTCTCGCCTCCATCAATTGGTCCTATATCAAAATAGCCGCCCTTCTCACTGGTATGATTGGTCGGCTCTCCGTTCTCACCCAGGTCAAAAAGGAAAAATTCATTCTTTACTGCCACATCAGGCTGATACCCCATTTCCTTTGCCTGGCTAATCGCTCTTTTTAATATATATCTGCTGTCTCCGTCAAAAGGCGTGCCGTCCGGCTTTACCACATCACAGATAAAACGTGCCACCTTGCCGTTTTGCGGACGCCATGGAAAAATAACAAAAGTATCTAAATCAGGAATCAAAAATAACTCTTCATATCCCATTCCCCGGAATCCGTCAATCGCCGCACAGTCAAACTTGCATCTGCCATCTAAAATCCCCTCTATTTGGTCCACAGTCATCGCCATGTTTTTTAAATTGCCAGCAATATCCGTAAACTGTAGACGAATAAATTCAATATCCTCTTCTTCAATCAGATCTAAAATATCCTGCCTGGAATACTCTGCCATTCAAACACCATTCCCTTCTGTTTCCATAATTACACACTTCTTAACATTATACACATTGTTCCAGTTCCTGTCAAAAGAAAAATACAGCCACCTGGCATTTCATAGTTCCGCCTTGAGGTCATTTCTATTATGCCGTATAATAAAAACAAACTATAAGTGGCCAAAATTAAAATATACCCTATTTTATTTGGAGGATATAAAAATTGAAAAAAATAGCAATCATTGAAGATGATACCGATATTCGCAACATGATAATAAAGTTTCTGATAAACCAAAATTATGAAGTGTATTCTGCTTCAAATGGAAAAGAGGGAATAGACTTATGCCAGAAATTTTTACCAAACCTTATCATTTTAGATTTAATGCTGCCAATCCTAAGTGGCGATAGTGTGATAAAGCAATTAAGGACATTTACAGATATTCCTGTAATTGTTGTATCAGCAAAAACAATGGTACAATCCAAAATAGATTTACTGCGTTTGGGAGCAGATGACTATATGACAAAACCTTTTGACCTTTTTGAGTTACTTGCAAGAATTGAGGCTAATTTAAAAAGAAGTGTAACTGCTCCACAAAAAGCGGATATTTATTTAAAGTATAAGGATATTGAAATCGAAAATTGTAATGCATATATAAAAGGAACCTTTGTACAATTTACAGCAACAGAATTATCAATTTTAATACTTCTGTTACAATATCCGCAAAAAATTTTTTCAAAACAAAATCTCTATGAATCTATCTGGCAAGAAGAATATGCCTATGATAGTGATACGATCAACACGCATATAAGCAACATTCGTAAAAAAATAAAAAAGCATACGGATACCGAATATATAGAAACCGTGTGGGGGATTGGATATAAATTGAAATAATTTTCATTCCTTTAGATTTTTTTTAGATTTGAATTGTAAATTAGCATGGAAAGGAGTTGATAAAATGCCAGAGATTATATGTCAGACAACAGAACTTTGTAAAAATTACAAAAATTTCCATGTATTACAAAATGTTAATCTTTCTATTAACCGAGGAGAAATATACGGGTTAATTGGCGAAAACGGCGCAGGAAAATCCACCCTGATCCGTATATTAACAGGATTAGCATTTAAAAGCAGCGGTATCATTACTCTGTTCGGAAAAACAGAAAATTTGCAACATGAACGTGGCAAAATTGGCTGTACTGTTGAAATGCCCGCATTGTATAAAGATATGACTGCGAAACAAAATTTAGAGATACAGCGGGTACAGCGAGGGATTCCAGACAAAAAATGTATCTCAAAAACATTAGAACTTGTCGGACTTAATAATACGAAAGGGAAGAAAGTAAATAACTTTTCTCTGGGAATGAAACAGCGTTTAGCATTAGCTGTTGCACTTCTGGGAGAGCCGGAATTTCTAATATTAGATGAACCTGTCAATGGGTTAGACCCAACAGGTATTATTGAGCTTAGAGAACTGCTAAAAAAGTTAGCACGGGAAAACCATGTAACTATTTTGATTTCAAGCCATATTTTAAGTGAACTAAACCAACTGGCAACTTGTTATGGCTTTTTACATCATGGTAAACTACTTAAGCAAATTACGGCTAAAGAGTTAAATGAAGAATGTAAGCGGCATATCAAACTGAAAACAGATGATACAAAACGAACTGTTACTGTTTTGGAAGAACAATTAAAATTCAAAAACTTTTCTATCTATCCAGACAATTATATAAGAATATATGAGAAACTGGAAGAAACACATACTATTTCAAAAACGCTTTCTTCTAATGGCATTGTAGTTGAAGAAATATCTGTACAGGGAGAAGAATTAGAAACGTATTTTGAAAATCTAATAGGAGGTGGCAAATATGTTTAATCAGTTAAAGTCTGAATTTCTCAAATTGAAATATTCTAAGCTCTTTATAGCAGTCCCAATTCTTCTTTTTGTAGGTTTGGCTTTATACGGAAGTTTCAGCCTGTCCTCAGGGGGAACACAGCTATTTGTTTCAGAGGGGGATGAAGAAACAAATGCTGCCATACAAGGTATGATTGGTTTTTTTGCCTTTACATTTGAAAACATTGATACTCCTAAATTTAACGAAATTATGCAATCCTGTATATCCTGCAATGTGTTTCTCTGGATTGTTGCCCTCATTTTAACGATACAATTTTTCTGTTATGATTACTCTGCAGGCACAATTAAACTCCCTATTGCGTATGGAATAGGCAGAGTAAAAGTTTACTTTGCGAAAGTTATTGTTATTGTCTTATATAATGCAATCTGCTACTTTTTATTCAATGTCATTACGCTATGTTTTACTTGTTTACAGATTGGATATACCCCCAATATAACAGAACTGATACAATATTTAAGTTATATCGGATTGGATTTTTTAGTAATGATTTCCTTTATTTTACTTTGCATTACGATATCTATCTGTTTGAAAAATACTGGTATCATCGCAACAGTCATGTGTTTGTTTACTTTAGGTGGTGCAGTAATTTATACTGGAATATGGCAAAATTTTCACAGTCACACAATACTAAAATATTTAGTCTGGCTCAATCCATTATACTATTGGATGAATATGGGAACTTTTCGGCTTGAATATGGGCTGATCAATGAAATAATCGTATACTTTGTTTTCGGACTATTATTTTTGCTGCCCTTGTCTGTTATACTTGCCAGAAAACAGGAGTTTAAATAATTTTTGCGAAACAGATCATTTACAGGAAGTATTCTAAAATTTCCCAAAGGAGAGAATGTTAATGATTTATTTATTATTGGTTTTATTAAATATAATATTGGCATTTTCTCTTTTTTCATGGAAACGCCAAATTTGTGAAATAACAAAACAGATTAGCGAAAACAGAAAACTACGAATTTCCTTATCAAATAAACATATAGAAAAATTAGCAGGTATAATCAACGAAAAAAACGATTTAGAACGAAAAACAAAAATCCAGATTATACAGGAAAAAGAACAATGGAAACAATCTATCGCAAATATCAGCCATGATTTAAGAACCCCTTTAACATCAATCCATGGATATTTAGTGCTCTTAAGAAGTTGTGAAAATAAAGAAGAACAAGAACGCTATTTTTCTATTATTCAAGCAAAAGCAGACTATTTAACAGAGCTATTGCAAATATTTTATGATTTGTCATTGATAGATCGTGAAGATTATACTCTGGAAATTGAACAAATAGATATCAATAGAATTGTAACCGACTGTCTGATTGACAAATATAACGAACTGAAAGAACAGACACCCACTATTAAAATAGAAAATGCCCCTGTATGGATAATTGGAAATACTGTTGCCTGTAAAAGAATTATTGAAAATCTGATTACAAACGCAATACGGTATTCTAATGATTATATTGAAATTGTGATAGACGCAAACGGTATCTTTACAGTAAAAAACACCACATCAGAATTAAAGAATATAGATGTTAATCTACTCTTTCAAAAATTTTATACAGTAGATACATCACGTTCTAATGGGAATACTGGTTTAGGGCTATACCTTGTAAAAGAGTTATTAAATAAAATAGAGGGCGGCATAGAGGAAATTAGTTACAAAAATAATATATTAACAATTTCTGTTTATTTTAAACGTTTCTATTAAACTGACACAAAAATCAGGTTTGTCAAGTAAAAGCTGCTGTCCTTGTTTTTTTACAACATATCCTCTATACTAATAACAAGGAACTTATTCAACAGTCATACAATTAAAAAATATATTTTACTATGAGGGAGGCTTTTAAATGGAATTTCGAGATTTAAAAAGACAATATCAAAAATTGAAAATACAGATAGACGCTGTTGTCCACAATGTTCTGGACAGTACAAATTTTATTTCAGGAATGCAGGTCACAGAGCTTGAAAAACAGTTGGCAGAATATACAGGACGAAAGCACTGCATGAGCTGTGGAAACGGGACAGATGCCCTGACACTTGCTTTGATGGCTTTAGAAGTAAAAGACGGTGACGCCATATTTGTACCGGACTTTACTTTTTTTGCAACGGGGGAAACGCCTGCCTTTGCAGGAGCGACACCTATTTTTGTAGATGTAGAGGAAGACACATTTAACATGAACCCTTCTTCTTTGGAAGATGCAATTATAGCAATAAAAAAAACCGGAAAATTACTGCCAAAGGCAATCATTGCAGTAGATTTATTTGGCCAGCCGGCAGACTACGATAAAATTGAGGCAATCGCAAAAAAGTATGGTTTATTTCTTATAGAGGACGCAGCACAGGGATTTGGCGGAAATATCTGCGGTAAAATGGCATGCAGTTTTGGGGATATCTCCTGTACCTCATTCTTCCCGGCAAAACCTTTAGGATGCTATGGGGATGGCGGCGCAATATTTACAGACAATGACGAATGGGCAGCATTAATCCGTTCCTATCAGATTCATGGAAAAGGGGAAAATAAATACGATAACATTCGTGTTGGCATAAATTCCAGACTTGATACAATGCAGGCTGCCATATTACTGGTAAAACTTCAGGCCTTCCGGGAATATGAGCTTGAGAAAGTAAACCATGTGGCAAAAACATATACAGAACTTTTAGAAAATCTTGTTGTAACACCCGCTGTAAAGTCAGGTTATTATTCCAGTTGGGCACAATACAGTATCTTATTGCAAAGCCAGGAACAGAGAAACAGGCTACAGGCATATCTCAAGGAAAATGGAGTACCAAGCATGATTTACTACCAAAAACCAATGCATCTGCAAAATGCCTTTCAGGAAATGGACTGTACTTATGTTGATTTAGGAGTGACAGAAAAAATTTGCCAGAGAGTATTATCATTGCCGATACATCCTTATATGGAAGAAGATGAAATAAAAACAGTTGTTGGCTTAATCAAAAATTGTCCTGATTTCTGATTCCACATTGATGCAGCCAGACTACTGATTTTTCGTTTTTTATGATTGATATAAAATTAGGCGCTTCCTTTGGTATCTGTGTTGATTGCTGCTAATACCAAAGGCAAGTGCCTTTTTGTTGTTTATATGGCAATTCCCGCATACTGTGTCATATACAGTTCATAATACTTACCCTGCTGTGACAGCAACGCATCATGATTCCTCATCTAAAATCAGAATCTGGGGATCTGCCACAAAAGCACGGGCAATGGCAAGAAGCTGGCGCTGCCCCTGACTGATATTTCCGCCGGATTCACTTAACATCGTATCAAAGCCCTGTGGCAGCCGTTCAATCATTTCCCTGCACCGGCTCATCTTTACTGCTGCTTCAATTTCTTTTAAGCTGGCATCCCCATTCCCATATTTCAGATTGTTTAAAACCGTATCAGAAAATAAAACCGTATCCTGCAATACAATAGCAACATTTTTGCGCAGGGCGTCCCTTGAAATATCCCTTACATCTTGTTGGTTAATTAAAATTTTTCCACTATCGATATCGTAAAAACGCATAAGCAGATTTGCAACTGTGGTTTTTCCGCTTCCCGTCGCCCCCACCAGCGCCACCTTTTTACCAGATGGAACAGTAAGTGTAAAATCTTTGAGAACTGGACTATCTGGCACATAAGAAAACTGTACATTTTGAAAAACGACCTCTGCTTTCTCTGACTCCCTGATATCAGCGCCTGCCTTATCTTCATTATTTTCATCAAGTACCATAAAGACACGCTCTGCACCGGCAACTGCTGTCTGAAGCTGCCCATAGATTTGTGCAATCTCATTAATCGGGCGGCCAAACTGTTTCGCATAGACAATAAATGCTGAAATCACGCCTACCAAAATAATTCCATTCACAGAAAAATACCCTCCAAAAACAGCAATAATAACAAAACCAATATTCCCAATGCAATTCATAACTGGTCCCATAACACCACTGAAAATATCTGTCCTGATTCCCTCCTTTGTAAGAGAATCTGATGTTGTGCAAAATTCGTCTATTGTAACCTCCTGATGGTTGTAAGCAACTACTGTACGGTACCCGGAAATCATTTCTTCCACAGTGCCATTCAACTGCCCAAGCAGCATCTGCCGCCTGTGTGAGAATTTACGCACCCTCTTTGAGAGGAACCTTGTAGCAAGAACGGTCAAAAATACAGTTGCAAAGCTTAAAAACGCTAACTGCCAGCAATACCACAGCATAATGGAAACCGTCCCAATCACTGTCAACACACCCGAAAATAAGGATGGAAGTGACTGCGATACGGTTGTTGAAATATTTTCGATATCATTTGTCATACGGCTCATCACATCACCATGAGAATGTGTATCCAGATACCGGACTGGCAAATCCATCAGCTTGCTAAAAAGCTCTTCACGCATCCGTTTGACAATCCGCTGGCTAAGCCTTGCGCTAATCAATCCCTGCAATAACTGCCCTACACTGTACAGCACATAAACAACTGTCATTAGGATAAGTGTTGCCAAAAGATTTCCGCTTTTGTTTTTTGCAATAATATCAACCGCATTACTTTGCAGGCTCGGTGCATAAACGCCGCACAATGTTCCCAATATAACAACAACCAGCATAAAAAATACCATGATTTTTTCTTTTGCAAAAAAGGCGGCAATCCGTTTCAGCGCTGCGCCTGAATTTTGGGCGTGCTGTACTTCGGCGAAACGCTGTCCCCGGTTCATCATTCCCGGAATATTCCGTTCTGCAAGCTTTTGCTCCTTCTTTTCTTGCATAATACCCTCCATGCCGCATTTTTTGCGGCTCAATTTACAATAAGATTCGTAAAAATGCTAATATTTTTTCTAAAGCCATCAAAAAGCAATGGCTTTATGCACTTTCCTCCCCTATCTGGGAATGACAGATAGCCTGATAGATCTCACAATTTTTCCAAAGCTCCTCATGTGTCCCAACAGCAGTGATTCTTCCATGTTCCATGACAACAATCCGATCTGCCCTGCGCACTGACGCAATCCGTTGTGCCACAATAATTTTTGTGCTTTCTGGTGAAAACTTCTGCAAAGCCTCATACAGATTCGATTCTGTTTTCAAATCCAATGCACTGGTAGAATCATCAAAAATTAATATCTCTGCGGATTTCAAAACAGCCCTTGCAATCGAAATCCTTTGTTTCTGTCCGCCAGACAGACTCATGCCACGCTCTGCGACAGGTGTGGCATAGCCACTAGATGCAGCAGATATAAAATCATCCGCCTGAGCAACTACTGCGGCTGCCCTGATATCCTCCTCTTTAGCATCCATCCTTCCCCATGCGATATTTTCCCCTATCCTGACGCTAAACAACTCACTTTTTTGCAATACAACAGCAATCTTTTCCCGCAAGGTTTTCTGGTTGTACTCCTTTACATCTACACCATCCACTAAAACGGTGCCAGAAGCTGTATCATAAAAACGGGGAATCAGATTAACCAGGGAAGTTTTTCCGCATCCAGTAGCCCCCATAATGGCAATTGTTTCGCCCTGATGTACTTTTAAATCAATATGTTCAAGAACCTTCTGCCTGGAACCGGGATAAGAAAAAGAAACGTCCTTAAATTCAATGATTCCATGAGAATCTGTATCTTGATCAAAGCTTCCGTCCTTTAACTCCGGCTCACCGCACAACACTTCTTTCACACGTTTCCAGGAAGCATATCCCCTCGAAATATTCTGGAACAGCATCACAAGCATCAAAACTCCATTCAGAAGCTGTGTTGTATAAGTAATTGCCGCCATTATGGTGCCAGGAGTCGTTATTCCATTTCCCACATCAAAGGAGCCTGCAAGCAAGATCACCGCAACCGTCAGATACATCAACGCATTGACAACAGGATTCATAAAAGCAAAAATAACCAATACCTTTAACTGTGTTTTAATCAGTTCATCATTTGCCTTCCCAAAGCGCAGCTTTTCATGGAACTCACGCACACAGGCTTTAATGATACGGATACCGGAAATATCCTCTTGCATAATGGCATTGACATAATCAAGCTGTGCCTGCAGCCTGGCAAACAAGGGGTTTGCTTTCCACAGGCAGAACGCCATACAGCCAACAATAAATGGAAAAACGCACAAAACAATAAACCCAAAGGTTCTATGAAGGCAGAACATAAAATACATACTTCCAAATGTCAAAAGAAGTGTGCGAATCATTCCCCGTACAAACTGTGATACAAAATTCTGCACCTGAGTAATATCATTTGTCACTCTTGTCACAAGAGAATCTGTTCCAAATTTGTCAAGCTGCGGAAAAGAAAATGTCATAATATTGCGAAAGCAGTCCTTACGCATCTCATTTCCGATATTCTGCCCTGACATATGCACGAACACATTGTTCATCGAGCCGCAGAAACCGCCAAATAGGACAAGCAAAATCATCTGGATTCCCAGACGCCAGACCAGATTCAAATCTTTGGTACCACCATTTTCCAAACCAAGTACCCCATCATCTACAATCTGGCGCATCAGCCCTGGCTGAAGCAAATCCATCATGACCTCGCCAATCATAAATAATGCAGCAAGAACGGCATATGGCAAATACCTCTTGATATACTTCCACATTTGATTTTCACCTCTTTATTCGTTAATTTGGGGCAGTGTTTGTCACAACCGAAATCGAGTAGGAGGGGGTGACTAACCCCCGTCCTCTCACACCACCGCTCATGCGG
>CANSYK010000040.1 GCA_947651225.1 uncultured bacterium
TGTATCCGTGCGCATCCATTATAGTAAACGCATGTATTTTATGCGTTTACTATAAGTAATTGTTTTAAGGCTGCCCTTCCATCATAACGACGCCGTTACTATTCACAGCTATTCTAAACATCCTGCGAAAAGCCATCCGTGAATAGTAACAGACAGTCCTGCTTAAAGGAAAATCTCGCAGTCAGGTTCAACCTTCTTACAAGCTTTCAGAACTTCCTCCATCACAGCCTTTGGCTCCTGCCCCTCGTCAAACTCAACAATCATTTTCAGTGTCATAAAATTAACGATTGCGCTTTTCACACCAGAAGTCTTGTTGGCAGCATCTTCCATTAAATTTGCACAGTTTGCACAGTCTACATCGATTTTGTAAGTCTTTTTCATAAGATAATCCTCCTTAAAAAAAATTTTATTTTACGATTCAACAATTAAGCACTTGTTTAATTGTTGTGCTCATAGTATAATACAGACATAATACCAGGTCAATGCCCTGAAAGGATTCCCTGCTAAATGGGCGAAAGGTATTTCTGATTGGGCGAAAACAGAGTTATTTATTTCATGAAAAACATAAAAAGAAAGGAAGAACACAATGAATCATGTAAAATTGCCTCACCATCATGGAGAAGGCCAGGAAACTGCTTTTATTAAAGAACAGTTAAGCCATGTGAATGATTTCCAAACAGTGGCAGATGTATTTAAACAGCTCGGCGACACTACAAGAATTCGCATTTTCTGGCTACTGTGCCACTGTGAAGAATGTGTACTGAATATCTCAGCACTGCTGGAAATGTCCAGCCCTGCCATCTCCCATCACTTAAGACCGTTGAAAAACAGTGGACTGATTGTCTGCCGCCGCAAGGGAAAGGAAGTTTATTACCGTGCCGCAGATACCAAGCAGAGCCGTCTCCTGCATCAGATGATTGAACAAGTTATGGAAATCACTTGCCTCAACTTAGAAAGGAAAACAATATGGAAAAAGAATTAGAAAAAATCAAAAACAAGCTACAATCCTATCCTCACAGTCATATTGAAAAGATTTCCCTTTCTCAAGGCTTGGATTTGTACTTTTTTAAGACTAAAACAGAAACTGCTTTGATGCAACATCCACCATTAAGGCATGTCATAGAAATCAATTACTGCCATTCCGGACGAATCGGGTGGAAAATGGGAAATGGAAACCAGATTCATCTCGGTCCTGGGGATTTCTCCCTGCACACACTGGATACCTGTGCAAAGTCTGCCCTATGTTTTCCAACTGGGGAATATGAAGGACTAACACTGTGCATTGACTTACAGGAATTAACAGAACACCCACCAGAACTTCTTTCAGAAACTGGAATCTGCGGAGAAATGTTGTATGAGAAGTTTTGTAAAAATGGTGCATTTGCTTCCTTTGCCGGAAATGAACAGACTGACGCTATTTTTTCAGCATTTTACGGACAGCCGGAAAACCTGAAACTGGCATACCAAAAAATCAAAAGTTTGGAACTGCTTCTTTATCTAAGTAAATTGGAACGGAACCAAAAGAACCAACTGACAGAATATCAATCCGAACAGATTGAAACTGTCCGTGCAATCCATGAATATCTAATGCAGAATATAGGACAACGAATTACAATTGTTGCCCTTTCTAAGCAGTACCTGATTAACCCCACCACTTTAAAAGAAGTATTCAAGTCCGTCTATGGAACTTCCATTGCAGCCCACATCAAGGAGCATCGCATGGAACTGGCTGCAAATCTTCTTTTAGAAACTGACCTTAGTATTGCAGCGGTTGGGCAACAGGTTGGATATGAAAGCCAAAGCAGATTTACTTCGGCATTCAAAGCATATTTTCAGACGCTGCCAAAAGAATACCGTAAAAACCATCCAAAATAATTCTAGGAAAAAGTCTGCCACAAAAAATTATCGATCCCCTTTCTTTTACATTCGAGAGTGGGCGAAAAGCCGTTCGTTGCTATATCGCATACGCATTATTATACACATACTTTTACGCTTACGACAGATTTATATCCGTTTAAGAAAAAAACGAGAATGGAAGCCGAAAATGTTTATAATGAAATAAATCGAAAGGAGACCAAAGTTATGAAGAAGACAATAAACATTACATTATTAGAATTAGCAAAATTATTGAAAAAAAGAGAATTTCTGTTAGGGCTGATTATGGTATTTCTCATGGGTGGAGGAATGGCATATGGTGCATATGTATTTCCAGATAGTTTTGGGGTACACAATGTAATCGCATTTTTTGGAAACTTTTCCAGTATTTTAATTATGTTTTTAGCAGCAAAGAGTTTAGGGGAAGAATTTGATTTAAAAACAACGATATTTGTTTTTACATCAAGAAGCAGTAGAATCCAGATTATTGCAGCAAAAATTGTGAGCATAGCGCTTGCCAATATGTTGATTGGCTTATGTGGCGGAATATTATATGACATCGCATTGATCATCTGTAAACAGCCTTGGACAGTGCCTGGATTATTTGGAATCATTGGAAAAGAAATCCTGATTTACATGATTTATGGTTTTGCCATAGGCGCAACAGCAATAATGATCACATGTTTTCTTAATACAACCATTACGCCTTTTATTTATCTGATCGTACTGTTTTGGGTAATGCCAGGTATTTTGCAGATGCTTGGACAAAAAATAGCGGGACTGAAAAAAGTAATGGATTATGTGTTGTTCTGCCTGTCTGACGAATTCCTGATGTACCAGGTTTGGAGCATCAAAAACATTGCAGTATTTATAGTCACAGGTATTGCATTTTCAATCGCTGGTATGGCTATTTTACAGAAAAAAGATTTATAAGGGCGGGTTTAGCACAGTAACAGCAGGATTTTTCTTTGACAGTGCCGGACAAAAATCGGGCGCATAGCGGGCTATGTAACTGATTTTTGGTTGGTGCTGTCAGAGAAAAAGACAAGAAATAGAGCAAATTATTTTGCGACAATTCCTTACTATAGGTACACATTTTATGATATCTGAACCTGTTGTATAAACAAGCCCTCTTCCATCAAGGTTTCATGATAAATATTATCATAGCGGTTCAATATTTCAGACACACTGTAAAGACCGATACCATGTCCATTCCCCTTTGTGGTTACTTCCTTTTTATGCATCTGTGCTACAGAAAGTCCCTTGTCAATAAATGTATTGGATATAATAATTATAATATCCTGATTCATTTTACCCAGATGAAAATTAAGGATTGGTTGTTCTGTTTCCAGGCATGCCTCTATGGCATTATCCAGATAAATTCCAAGCATTCTGGTAAGATCAATCGGCTCCATGTTAATGGAATCAATTTCATCCGGAATATCAATATTCACTTCGATATCCTGATTAACAGCTAAGAGCAGTTTGGTATATAAAATACTTTTCACTTCCAATATATGGACATGCAATAAATTGTTCAATGCATCGTTTTTTTGCGTGAGATTTTTTTGCATTGGTAAAATATGTTCATAAAAAAAGGTTCTCAGTTCCTCATATTTTTTCTCATCAATATAGGCAGAAAGGGAAGTCATAATATTGATGTAATCATGTCGGAAAGAACGCAGGTTATTATATACGATTTCCAGGTTTCTCGTGTATTCATTTAAGTTTTCCAGATATTCCACTTTTTTCTGCGCTTCGTAATTTTTTCTGGCTGCATGCAGTACGATAAAAATCATACTGATTGTAAACAGAAAATAAAGGATAATCGAAGAAGCCATTAAAAAGTACTGCCTGTGTGTAATTTCTATATTATCAAAAAATGAAGCCATCGTGAGAATCATAAATGCACAAAGCAAAAGGGTTAAAGCAAGCAAAACAAGCAGTTTTCTGCTCATTTTTTCAAAAGTACTAACCAGATATCTCTGCAGCAGGCGTCTGACCAGATAAAGAACGGGACAGCTTGCCGCTATTGTACAGCTGCTATATATGATAATAAGAAATATATCAGAATTTAATTCCCGGACAGAAATGTCCCATATTATATTGGCAGCTAATCCTATTATATTCATTAAAATGCAGTCCACAATATAACCAAGTGGAACATAGAAAACAGAATAGTGTTTCTTGGTGAATTTCGCTAACAGGATAGAATTCACCACCAATATAACAAATAACATAGGAAAAAAAGCAAAATAATTCAATATAAAAAAAAGAGAGGAAAACGATACAAAGAAAATGGAGTATTTTTTCATGGAAAGAAGCGGATGGGCCAATACAAAAATGTCACAGGTCAGCATAATCCCGGTCAATACTGAAGCAATCAAATATAATGTGAACATAAAAAACTCCCTCTGATGCAAATTTATAGTAAACGCAGCGGGCTACGGCGAGGCTTTTTGATGGTGCAATCGAAAAAACAGGCAAGTATGCGAAAAACTAGCCGTGAATAGTAACATTGGATTCATTATAGCTTATTGCAGATAAATTGACAACAAAGAATACCTGTTTTCCAAACTGTTACATCAACAGCTATAACAACAATACTTACTTATTTATTTATGATATCCGGATCTGTTGTATGAACATACCCCCGTCAATTAAGGTTTCATAATATATATTGTCATAGCGGTTCAATATTTCGGACACGTTGGAAAGACCGATACCATGCCCACGCCCCTTTGTGGTTATTTCCTTTTTATACATCTGTGCTACGGAAAGCCCTCTGTCAATAAACGTATTGGATATGATAAAAACAATATCCTGATTCATTTTACCCAGATGAAAATTTACAATTGGATGTTCTGTTTCCATAGATGCCTCTATGGCATTATCCAAATAAATGCCAAGCATCCTAGTCAGATCGACCGGGTCCATGTGAACGGAATCAATTTCGTCTGGGATATCAATATGCACTTCGATATCCTGATTGACGGCTAAGAGCAGTTTGGTATATAAGATACTTTTCAGTTCCAACACGTGGACATGCAATAAGTTGTTCAGTGCGTCGTTTTTTTGCGTGAGGCTTTTTTGCATTGGCAAAATATGCCCATAGAAAAAGGTTCCCAGTTCCTCATATTTTTTCTCGTCAATATAGGCGGCGAGGGAAGCCATAATATTGATATAATCATGTTTGAAAGAACGCAGGTTATTATATACCATTTCCAGGTTTTTCGTGTATTCATTTAAGTTTTCCAGATATTCTACTTTTTTCCGGGCATCGTAACTTTTTCTGGCTGTGTGCAGTACGATAAAAATCATACTGAATGTAAACAGAAAATAAAGCACAAGCGAAGAAACCATCAGAAAAAACTCCCTGTGTGTAATTTCCAGGGTATCAAAAAAAGAAGCCATCGTAAAAAGCATAAATGCACAAAGCAAAAGGGTTAGAGCGATCAAGGTGAGCAGTTTTTTGCTCATTTTTTCAAAAGTACTGATCAGATATCTCTGCAGCAGGCATCTTGCCAGATAAAGAATGGGACAGGACGCCACTATTGTACCACTGATGAATATGATAACATAAAGTTTGTCAGCATTTAATTCTTTGATGGTGAGATTACATAATATATTGGCAGCAAACGATATTAAATTGCCTAAAATGCAGTTTATAATATAACCAAGCGGAATATAGAAAACCGAATATAATTTCTTAGTAAATTTCACTAACAAAATAGAATTCACCGACAGTGCAACCAATAACATAGTAGAAAAGCCTAAATACAATTGCATAAAAAAAAGAGTTGTAAATGATAAAAAGAAAATGAGGTATTTTTTTATGGAAAGAAGCGGGTGAGCCAATATAAAAATATCGCAGGTCAGCATAAGCGCATTAAGTATGGAAGTAATCAAACATAGTGTAATCATTAAAAAACTCCTCAAGGCAGCATATTTTTTGTAATCTGTTAAAAAACGCTCCATAAGGGTATTTACGGAGCCATCAATATGTTTTGTCAGCAAAGCTGACCCAAATCCATTGCTAGAGCGTATTTAAAAATTCATTATAGCTTATTGTGGATAAATTGGCAAGAACAGCATTTATGATTTAAAAATAGACGTTTACGACAAAAAAGATAAAACAGGGATTTTTGTTTTATAATAAAGTTGTTAAGAAGAAAAGGAAAACCTGAATAACAGAATTAGGAGGAGAACTATGAATTGCGTATTAAAAGTTAACAATGTCAGTAAAAAGGCAAAAGATTTTCAAATTTTGAATAAAGTATCCTTTGAGCTTGGAAACGGAGAGATTGTTGGGTTAATTGGACCAAATGGAGCCGGAAAAACCAGTATCATGAAAATCTTAGTCGGACTGACCAGAAATTATACTGGAGAAGTGGATTTAAGCGGTGTCAGAGATATTGGCTGCATGATTGAAACCCCTAATTTTTATCCATACAACACAGGATATCAGAATCTGATGTACTTTGCCGGATTAAATGGCGTAGGAAAAAAGAAGGTAAAAGAATTGCTGGGACTGTTAGGGCTTATGAATGCTGCCAATAAAAATGTGAAAGCATACTCCCTTGGTATGAGACAAAGATTAGGAATTGCCCAGGCTTTATTAAAAGATCCTGATGTTTTGATACTGGATGAACCCACCAATGGACTTGACCCGGAAGGCATCTATGAAGTTCGTGAATATATCAAGAATATTGCGAATGAAAAAAATATTACTGTGTTGATTTCAAGCCACTTATTGAGTGAATTGGAAAAAATGTGTGACAGAGCTATCATAATCAAAAAAGGAGAAATCATTCAGTTTATGGATTTTAGTAATGATAGAAAGGCAAAACAAATTACTTATGTAATTGAAAGTCTTGATACAGAAGCTGCACACAAAATTCTTCTGGAAAATGGATACCATGTGGTTTCACAGAATGAGCAAGAAATACGGATTCACATTGATGCCAAGGAAAAGAATGCTGTTGCAAAATTACTGTCATCACACAATGTAGTAATGACAGGGCTTTATGAGGCATGCGAAACTTTGGAAGATACCTTCTTAGAACTTATGAAAGATTAAAAGGCGATTTTAAAGATTTGTATTCTTTTTTATTGACAAATTCCAGGCATTTCGTAATAATAAAACAATGGACAGCTCGCTCCGTGAACTGTCCACTGTTAGAGCGTGTTTAAAAATTGCTTTTTGCAAGAGGTGCTTCTCACTTTGTGGTAAATTTGCTTTCGCTATGGTAAGGTGAAAGCTGTAAGGAGAAATGCAGTATGTTAAAGATATATATATGTGAAGATATAGAAGCGCAAAGAGATAACATACAACAGGTAATCGAAAATATTGTTCTTATGGAAGACCTTGACATGGAACTTAGCTGTGTTTCTGAAGATCCGCATAAAATCCTTGAAAAAGTGAAAGAAACAGAGGAGATTGGAATCTATTTTCTGGATATTGCTCTGGGTACAGATATGACAGGATTGACCCTGGCACAGGAAATTAGAAAATATGATCCAAGAGGTTTTATTATTTTTGTTACCACCCATTCTGAAATGAGTTACTTGACATTCATTTACAAATTAGAGGCGTTGGATTTCATTTTGAAGGATGACCCTGAAGAATTGGGAAGAAGGGTTTATGAGTGTATTCTTAAAGCAAACCAAAGGTTTGCATCTGCTAATAACAAAGTGCATGCAAATTTTTCTGTGAAAGTAAATGAAAAGGTATTTACCGTAGACTATGACGATATTCTCTTTTTTGAAACATCACCGAATGTGCATAAAATTATTTTGCATTGCAAAAATCGTCGGATGGAATTTTTAGGGAAATTGAAAGAGATTGAAAAAGAGGTGGATGGGCGATTTTATCGCTGTCATCGGTCATTTTTGGTGAACAAGGATAATATCAGGGAAATTGATTTTCAAAACCGGGTGATTTACATGTCCAATGGAGATGAATGCCTGGTTTCGTCCCGCATGATGAAAGGGTTAAAATAAAATCACTTGTCCCTTAAATTTTTTGAAAATCCAATCGAGATTTGTAGGAGAAACCTATGGAAATAAGAGAATATACAGAATACAATGAAAAAGAGATAGTTCGTCTATATACGGAAGTGGGTTGGACAGCCTATACTGATAATTTGTCCATACTTCAAAGAGGGTTTGAAAATTCATTATTAGTGTTAGGCGCTTTTGAAAATAATGAATTAATAGGAATTATTCGAGTGGTTGGTGATGGTTTTACGATTGTGTTTGTTCAAGATATTCTGGTCTTTCCTAATCAGCAAAGAAAAGGAGTTGGAACAGCTCTATTGCAGGAAATTCTTGATTGTTATAAAAATGTTCGCCAGATTGAGTTGGCAACAGACAATACTCCACAGACAGTCGCTTTTTATAAATCAATGGGTTTTAGCGAATTTTCCGAACTTGGTTGTTGTGGATTTATGAAATGTTGATAACTTCCAGTTTGTCAGGGAAAAAACTCCCCCAATGCCCCAAAGAATGCGCAATCTCCATTCCGAGGCAGTTGCCAATACTTTAGAGCGGAAAACATAGAGTGCAGATTGCAGGGAACTGAAAGTTCCTGGAATGAATTTTTAAACACGCTCTAGTATAACCCAATTTAATTAACCATACCTTTTGCTGGTCTGCTTTCCCGATAGCACAAGTGTAAAATCCTCAGCGCAGCCCACTGCGCCTATGTTTTTACACCTGCACTCTCAAAAAAGCATACTCACCAAAAGATAAGGTAATGAAATCGGATTATATAGTAAATACAAGGAGGATGTTTAGATGATAACTATAGAAACGGATAGATTACTTTTGAGAAATTATAGGGTGACGGATTTTGAGGATATTATAAAATATTTTTCTGATGAAGAAGTCAGCAAATATGAAGATTTTTATCCAATGTCAGAAGAACAGGTGAGAGACATGATTACTGAGTAGAAAGATATGGATAACCGTCTTGTTGCTGAATTAAAATCACAACAGAATGTTATAGGAAGTGTTGGCTATTGGATCGATGAGGAAGGACATTATTGTATAGATTATGATTTTAATCCTAGATATTCTGGAAAAGGTTATGCAACAGAAGCAAGTAATGCACTTGTTCATTATTTATTTGAATCAGTGGGTATCAGTACAATTTATGGAGATTGTGATGTGCAGAATGTATCATCATGGAAACTTTTAGAAAGACTGGGATTCCAACGTATCAGTCAGCTTGATAATCAATCATATAAAAATGATGAAATGGGAAATCCAATTTTAATTAGTACGTTTTTATATGAATTGGATAAAACCAAATACAATATACCTAACAAAAAAATATAGTTTTCCAACGGAATATCGCCACAATGTCAGCCATTTTAATCCAACGGTTATTTGGATTCATGTGAAGCAAAAAACATGTATACCATATCGATTACATACTGTACAGCTGATAATATCTCCCCTGCTTCTTCAATAATTCTTTATGTGTTCCTACTTCGACAATCTGACCTTCTTCAATAACAAGAATCCGATCCATATTCTGAATCGTAGAAAGTCGATGTGCAATTACAATACTTGTGCGATTAGCCATTAGCCTTTCCACCGCTTTCTGCACTATTTCCTCTGATTGAGAATCCAATGCGGAAGTTGCCTCATCAAGCAAAAGAACAGGCGCATTTTTCAAAAATGCCCTGGCAATAGCAACCCTTTGTTTCTGTCCTCCAGAAAGCAAATTTCCTCTTTCACCCACTCTTGTCTCCAATCCCTCTGGAATACTATCAATAAAATCAGAAAGATATGCATTTTCCACTGCCGCTCTGATTTCCTCCTCTGTTGCATCTGTTTTTCCGATCAAGATATTTTCCCTAATAGTACCATCAAACAAATAGCAATCCTGCGGAACATATGAAAAAAAACTTCTTATCTGGCTCCGGCTATACTTCTGCATATCATTTCCGAACAGCCTAATCTGCCCTGCATCAATTTCATTGAATTCCATGAGCAGCTTCATAAGAGTCGATTTTCCTCCTCCGCTGCCTCCCACAACTCCGATGCACTCACTATTCCTTATAGTAAGTGAAAAATTCTCAAACAAGGAATGTTCCGTTTTCGGATAACGGAAAGAAATTTTCTCAAATTCTATTGCTTTCCCTACATTATAATCAGGCTGTGCCTGCTCAGCCCTCTCAATTTCATCCGGTGCGTCAAAAAATTGAAACAAACGCTTTGCACCCACAATATATTTCTGCATTTCTGATACGTTATCTGACAATTGCCTTACATAATTGCTAAGCGACATCTGTAATGTTGTTATAAAAATTACGGAAGGAACACTAATATATCCCTTTGTACTCAAAAATAAACCAATTACACAAACAAAAATAAAGGATACAAAACTTTGTGTGTCAACCATAAGATTCAGAAAGGATTTCTGTCTTATCAAAGACAGGTTATTTTGGTAAATCTCATCCGTATCTTTTTCATATCTTTCTACCAGCATAGATTTCAGTCCGAAAATTCTCGAAACCATAGCTCCTGACAGCGAATCCACTATGTTTTGCGCCGCTTTTCCCGTAATTTCCTTGGTTTTCTTTTCCTTTTCACGTAACGGAACTATCATGTACCCCACAATCAGCAGATTTAATCCTGTTAAAGCCAAAGAAATTGCTCCTAATATCGGACTTTTATATAAAATAGTCACAGCAATCATCACAATTGCAAATACCAGTGCAAATGGATTTCCCTGTCCTACAACAGGATATGCAACCAATTGTATAGCATCGTTGAAATCTGCTGTAACTCTTGTCACAAGTTCACCTGAATAGTTCGTTTCTATATAAGACTGCTTTATGCGGAATACTTTATCAAAAATTTTCTTTTTGGCTTCACCAGAAATCAGCGAATATGTTGTATAAACCATACCAAAACTAAATGGATATACTATAATACCAAAAAGCACTATTGCAGAAACAACAAATAAACTCTGCATCACCATTTCCTGATTTCCGCCTACACATACTTCCATAAATTCCTGTATCAAAAAACTATCAAGAAAACGAAAGAAAAATATGGAAGTAGACCCAATCAGAAATCCTATATAAAAGCGCAAACGATACTTATGTACAAGATGCCACATCCGAAAAATAACAAAAACAGCTTCTTTGTATGTCATGTTTTTCTTCATTTAAGAACAGCCTCCCTCTTTTTTGTTTTATGCAGACTCCCTCTCCTGCTTTTCATACAGGTCTTTATACACGCCATTTTTTTTCATCAATTCTTCGTGCATACCACATTCAACAATCTGACCGTCTTTCATACACAATATTCGGTCTGCATTGCAGACTGTAGATAATCTGTGTGCAATCGTAATGCTTGTTTTTCCAACTGTATATTTTTCCACCGCCTGCTTCACATAATATTCAGACTCTGTATCAAGTGCTGAAGTAGGCTCATCCAACAAAAGTATATCTGCATTCTTTAGTAATGCCCTGGCAATTGAAACTCTCTGCTTCTGCCCGCCAGAAAGCAATACACCCCTTTCCCCAACAGGTGTATGTATATCAAGATTATTCAGCCCTATAGCTTTGATACAATCCATAATCTGCTTTTCATCTGCTTTTTCATTGCCAAGCGCCACATTACTAAAAATACTACCTGGAAACAGAAAAGGCTCCTGCCCCACATAGCTCATTCGTTCTCTCAAAGCTTCCTTATCCCATTTTTCCAGTAAATTTCCAAAAACAGATATATTTCCTCCGTCTTTTTCATAAAATCCTGCAAGCAACTTCATAATTGTCGTCTTTCCTGCCCCTGACGCACCGACAATAGCAATATTTTCTCTCTTATTAACAGTAAAACTTATATCGGAAAGTACACGATTTTCTGCATTATATCCAAAATCAATCTGTTCAAATCTTACAGGCTCTTCACTTGTCTTTTCGCAGATTGTTCCATCATTCTTCTCTTCCTCAACATCCCAGATTTCAAAAATACGCTCGGCGATTCCTATAGTGTTGTACACATTTCGAACCTGCCACGAAAGGCTATATACTGTTTCAAGGGCATTGGATGACAATAATATGAACGAAAAAAGCATACCTAGTGTCATCTCTTTGTTAAGAACAAAACGGCTGCCCATCACCAGAATAATAATTTGCGGCAAATATCCCATCAAAATCTGCAAAGGATTCATGATAAATTCCAAGGCAAAAGATTTCACATTTGCATCTACCGACTTATCTACTTCTATTTCATATTTTTCAGCAAGGCTCTTTTCTGCTTTAAAAGTCTTAATAATTCCCAAACCACTAATCAAATCAACAAACACACTGTTTGCCTGCCCTTCTGCGACAGAGCGCTTTTCACCCAACTTGGCAATTGGCTTTCCTGTCATAAACTGAAAAATTGCAAGAACAGGAACAACACAAAAGCTAATCAATGACAATTTCACATTAATTACAAAACAGACCATCATATATACCGCAAAAGTAATCACACCCGCAAGCTGCCATGTCATAAAAGCATTAATCTGACTTACCAGAGTATTTAAATCACCGTTAATCCTGGAAATAATATCTCCCAGCTTATTCTCATCCAGCCATTTCATAGAAGCATTAATTATCTTATGATAAGTATGATTTCTCAGGCGCTTTATAAAACTCTCACTCAAGTAATTCACTCTATAATTCACCAGATATTCTGCCACCATATGTAACAACTGTACTGCAGCCAATATCAGAATATATTTACCAAACAACATAATATTTTGTTCAGTAATTGCATCTGTCAGGCTGCCAACCATATAATTAGTAAGTGCCACAAGCCCCTGATTCGCAATCATAAATATTAATGTTACATAAAAAAACGGCAAATAGTCCTTATTGATTGACATAAAACGCTTTAATGTATTAAAAAATCTCATATTTCCATACCTCTCATCCCTTACTCTTTCATAAATAGTGTCTGCTGATTAAGCAGATATTACGAATTCTATCTTTTGTATTCAAGCTATTATCCCGAATTTTTCCCATACGTCCATTTTGCATTCCTCCTCTGTTTCATATCTTCCGATTATCTGGTTGCCAAGCCGCTTTGACGAATGGCATCCAATTCTTCTGCTGATAAACATCCCGATTCATACAGCCGTAAATATTCTTTGGATACATCTGAATCAAAAATCAAAATATCACCCGAGTTAACCGTGACATCTACGCCACTGCGGTAAAGCTGGCCAATTGGATGGTCTGACATGCCAGAAACCCTTCCAAGCAATATATTACTGCTTGGAGTGATATTAAGACGGATATGATGATCCGCTAAAAAGCGGACAACACTATCATCATGAATTGCGGAAATGCCATGCTGGACTTCATGAAGCTCCAGTTCTTCTACAGCCTTTCTTACATCTTCAGCCAAGCCCCACTCTCCGACATGTGCTTTTAAACAAAGCCCCTCCTTTTTTGCCCGGCGGTAAATGGATTTGAAATTTTCTATCGGCTGCGCAAATTCATCTCCATATAAATCAATGGAATAAAAAGCCTTGTTTCCCCAAAAATGCGACAAACACTCTTCCAGATACCCAATGGGGCAATGCCTCGACAGCCCAATCTGCAGCCGCAGTTCAATATCTGGAGCGATCTCTCTCTGAGCCGTGGTAAACGCTTCAATCAAAGTCACGAACCACCACTTCAAGTGGTGGTTCGTGACTTTGACGCAACCCGAATCCATTTTTTCTTATTCATTTTTGTATTTCCCTCCTGCTTCCTTTGCATCCTTCTTCATTTCTTTTAAAGCCTTCCACAATTTTCGTATGCATATTTATCCCTCCATCTGCATTTTTCCTTGCTATTTACTGCTCTGATGTCCGTCTGCATTCTTTTTGTTTTTACACCACCATGTATCTGCCAATAAGCAGCTTCCTTTATCCTTTTTCGGCTGTAGAAAGTAATGTATTAATCCATTTGCCGTGTGATGTCTTCTGGATGCTGTGAAATGTCCAAAAGCACCCAGAGGACAAATACATTCCCCTGTGTTTCTATACTCATGGCTTCGCCATATTGAAAAAATCTAAATATTCAGCCATTTTACCCGCCCCATCTGTAAAACCCTTTACATATTTTTCATATACTTCAAAACAACACTGGAAAACTCCCTGCTTCGCAGCCGTGATACGGGAACCTCCCTGCCGTTATCCATATATGCTGTCCCGTTTTTATAACCTTTTAAATGCTCCAGATTGATCAGATAGCTCCTATGACACCGAAAAAAACAGTTCCCCAGTTTTGTTTCCAGATTTTCAATCCGCTCATAATAATCAATCACCTCACCTGATGCTAAGGTCAGATATATCTTCCGGTCTATGACCTCACAGAAAACAATCTCACCTTTACGGATAATACGCCCCTCATATCCCTTTTGCACAAGCAGGCTGTCTTTGCTGGCATTTTGCATGGAAGCGTAGAGACGCTCCATTGTTTTCTCAAATTGGTTTTCTTCTACCGGCTTGACCAGGTAATCGTAAGCTTGCACTTCAAAAGACTGGAATACCATCTCTTTCATCACCGTGATGAAAATCAGGAATCCCCGAAACTTATCCCCCCTCAGTTTCCTTGCTGTTTCCATACCGTCAATATCCTTCATCTGAATATCCAGAAACAGGATATCAATCTGCCCATCATATTTCAGCAGTTCTTCGCCGCTGGAAAACGTCTGAAGACAGATCTCCCTGTTCTTTTTACGGAAAAACCCAAAGACCATTGACCTTATCTGATCGGACATATGTTTTTCATCATCACAGATTGCAATATGAATCAATGTGCCACCTCCCCGTCATTATCAAGATAAGCATTTATTATAGCCTGCCCAAAATGCCAAAATAATTTAATTGCTGTGAAATACTTTTTGGATGCCGTGGAATGCTGCATGAACTGTTACAGCAGACAGATTTTTCCTTAATATCCATATCTCTTTCTATATTTCAGGAACATAAAGGCAGACAAAGCAAGCGCCATCAGTTCTGCCACAGGCGTTGCCAGCCAGATGCCATTCACGCCCAGAACCAGAGGAAGCGTGAGCATAGCGGCAAGCATAAACACAAACGACCGGGAAAACGCAAGGACAGCCGACACAATTCCATTAGATAATGCAGTAAACATCCCACTGGCAAAAATATTGAACCCGATGAAAAGCAGGGCAATCGTACAAATCCTGTTCCCCGTTACTGCCAGATCATAAACCGGATTATCCGGGCGGGCAAAGACAGAAACCAGCGGCCTTGTCAGCCACAGGGAAACCGCCGCCATAACCGCAGAGATTGCCGCAATTACCTTCATGCTGATCCCAACCAGATTTCTCAGCTTCCCAAAATTCTGCTCCCCATGATAGAAACTCAACATCGGAGCCACGCCGTAGGAATATCCCGTATAGAGGGAACTTGCAAACATCAGCACATACGTGATGATGGTGACCGCCGCTACGCCGTCCTCCCCAACATAACGGATCATCGTCCAGTTGAACATCATTGTAATAATCCCGGTGACAAGTGCAGTCGCCATCTCAGAGCATCCATTCGTGGCTGCATTTGCAAGAACCTTAAAGCGGAATGCTGGTTTCCTAAAATGCAGAAGGTTCTTTTTCTTTCCAAAAACCGCCAGGCCCACAACTGCCGTCACGGAATATCCTGCCCCCGTGGCAACCGCCGCACCGATGATTCCCATACCAAAGCCTGCGATCAAAACGTAATCAAGCGCCATATTCAGGACGCCCCCTGCCACGGAACAGGCCAGGGATAAGGCCGCTTTCTCACTGGCTATCATATACAGGGTAAAGTTATTCATTAACAGGATGGGAACCGTAAACAGCAGATAACAGCTTAAATATTCCACACAATACCTTTCCACATCTGCCGAGAGATTCATTCCCGCAAAGATACGGTCTGTTGCCATATACCCAGCCACACACATGAATGCCCCCACCATTACATTCACCAGGATTAGAAATGTGAAATCCTCCTTCGCCTCCTCACGCTTCCCTTCCCCCATCTTTTTCATAATGACTGCGCTTCCCCCTGTGGCAAGCATGGTGGAAATAGCTGTGACTAACTGGATGACCGGCGCCGTCAGATTGATGGCTGAAAGGGCATTGGTGCCAATCAGGTTCGACACAAACAAACCATCAACCATCGTATAAAAAGACATAAACACTGTCATGGCGATGGTGGGCACGGCAAATTTCAAAATATTCCCCAATGTTACAGGCTTTCCATATACATTTTGCTTTTCCATATTTATCCCTCGCTTTCTTAACTTTGAATGCTCTTCTCAAAATTGAGAAAACAATCATAAGTAGTTTGAAAAGAACTTCCAAACATCCTCCTGTTAAAGTCGCTGCACAACAGCACGAAAAGACATCTTGTATGCAACTGCTTCATACAGTATAATAGACCGTACAGTAACAGTACGGTCAATAGAAAACATTCAAAATAAAAAAGGCAGGGTATAAATATGGATGATGAAAACAAATTACTTACCATCGGGCAATTCGCCGCACTCCACGGCATAAACAAAAAAACTCTGATGTGGTATGATGAGATCGGCTTGTTTAAACCTGCAGCCATCAATCCAGAAAACGGATACCGCTGCTATAATTACCACCAGAGCCCCATACTAGAAACGATCCTTCTGCTCCGGGAACTGGACGTATCCATCCCGGAGATCCAGAACTTCATGAAAAACCGTTCTGCCCAAAACCTGAAATATCTTCTGGATGAAAAGATCGCCGAGCTGGACTTACAGATCCTGCACCTACAGGCAATCAGAAAAACTTTATCCAGCCACCGGCAGGACATGGATACCCTTCTGAATATGGACTTATCAGAGATCTGCATCGTGAAAAAAGAAGAACGATGCCTGGTAACAGTAGATATAGACAAAGATATTACCTTTGAAAGGGAAGTGGAGCTAATCACCGCCGAAACAGCCAGATACCAGCTTGGCCGTCTCCATGACGCCTCCTATGGTTCCATGATCCCCGTCGCCAGCCTGCTCAAGGGAAATTTCGACGACTACACCAAACTTTTCATTGAAATTCCACAGCTTGGCCAAAAAAGCGGCTTACATATACAGCCAAAAGGAAACTATCTGCGGGCTTTCCACAAAGGAGGCTGGAACCAGCTCCCCCTGCGGTATCAGGAAATCCTTACATTTGCCCATAGCAATGGGCTGGCGCTGTCTGGCTATTCTTATGAAAAAGGAATCAACGAAACCGTCATAGACCGGGTAGAGGACTATATCATACAGATTGAGATCCCAATTCCTGACATTGTTTAAGTATATCCATGCGCAAATCTGTCTTCTCTTTACCAATATTTTTTAATCTTGGCATATTGTGTGCTGTTGGACTAACATATGTGCTTTGGATTACGGCTAATCATGTATGATTATATTGATAGCTGTCAAAAAACAAACTACATTATTGCTTGTAGTTTTTTCGGCATTGACTTACATAGACGGACATAAAAAGAAATAGCATCCCACCGCCCAAAGTAAATGCTATTTCAAAATAAATACTAAATGATACTGGCATTTCTATTTCGTATGTGTTAAACTTTTACTGTCCATTGGGACCGCCTCCTGTTCTTTGAGTTTGGCTTGCGACACCATTCTCATTGTATCACAGGAGGCCTTTTATAATATCCTCTTCGCTACTGCTTACTCAATTCTCCCCAGCATAGCTGAGGGATTGGGGCTTTCATTCATTGTTTTTCCTAACATTGAACATAAATTCAATAATATCTCCCTACGTGCCTTTGTATTATACTCCTTCCTCAGCATAGCAAGAACAAACCCAATAACTTCCTGACCATTTTCAGATTATACAATATGAAACAATAAAAGCTCATGCAAAAAAAACAAAAAGAGAGTGCAACTGTTAGTACTCACACATTGACCAGATTCGAGGATTTTTGGCATGTTTTAAGCAAAAAGTACGAGTTTTGCGGCGCCATTTTGCATGAATTTTGCAAAATGTGTGCATACAACATTGAAAACGCTGCTGTTACTGGTAACGGAGTGAACAGTAAGTGCCACCCTGAACCGACCAAAGTACAAGGGTGGCTTTTGCTATGTTTGATTACTTACAAAATGCAAAAATAAATGTAAGCAATGCCAAGATAAATAAACCAAATGTCATTAAATCTTTACGCTCCTGCCAATCACCTGTATATTCAAGATTGTGCCTTTATAACCATAATTGATGTATCATTCATAACTATATAAAAAGCCTGTTCCGCTTCATCAAAACAGTACCGATAAAAAGAATCTATTGCTCCATAAAAAGCCATATTCTTTTCCATTGCAGATAAATCAATTTTTTTCTTGGACAACTGCTCTCTTACTTCCTCTTCATTCGCATATTCTTCCTCATAAAACTCCCATCCATTCTCACTTAACACATCTTGTGCTGTTGTATATTCTACGCCAGCAAGAGCATCCAATAGCACACACATCAAATATTCAGATAATGTATACGCAATTAATTTCCAATCTGCTAATTCATCTGCCTCATGCAACATATAAACAGGTGGATTTTCCAGCACCAATTCCTTTTCCTTTATACCATAGAATACAACTCCCGCTGCATAATCGCTGCCAATCTGTAAATAGTTTTCCGCTAATTCCGGCCACTGTTCTTTTGGAATCTTTGAATATGGATAAAAAGCATTTTCTTTGCAAAACTCTGGATCATCAAAATCTCCCCTGCAATCTTCAATCCCTTCTTCAATATATTGATAAGAAAAATAAGGAAGAGCATCGCTATCTACCCAAATATCTGCAGTAGATAATAATTCTTCATTTCTTACCAAGCATAAAAAATCAAATAATAATTTAGGAAGTTTTATATGATTATCCTTTTCAAATAATTCTAATTCTTCTTTTGCCATAGGTTCTGTATAGCCGAATAGTTTTACAACTTCTACTGGCGTTAGATTATATTTTATCGCCATACTCTCATTACCTCCATTTTATTTAAATACTCTCTTTTGTTATCTTTAAAAATTTTATCACATAAGTCTTTAGATGTCATCCTTAGAACCTGTAAATAATTATAGTAAACGAAAAAACGCTTGCGTTTTGCTTCGTTTACTATAAATTATTATAAGAGAATTTTACCATTTTCCATCCTTATAATCTTGTCACATTGCTTTGCAATTCCCATATCGTGGGTAACCAACAGAACAGTTAATCCCTGCTCATGAGCACATTTCACCAGGAACCTAATAACACTGTTTCCTGTCTCAGAATCCAGTGCCCCGGTGGGCTCATCTGCATATAGGATAGACGGCTTATTGATAAGTGCACGTACAATGGCAGTCCTCTGCTGCTCTCCACCAGACATCTGCTTTGGGTACAGCTTCCTTTTCTTCTCAAGCCCAACACTTTCCATCATTTTCTTTACTTTGCCATTTTCAATTTTCTTACTTGAAAAAACCAAAGGCATTCTTATGTTTTCTTCGCAGGTCAGTTCAGGTATCAGGTGGTAGTTCTGGAACAGGATTCCAATATTTTCATTTCTGAACTGCTCCTGTTTCTTTTTTTCCAGAGAATAAAAATCTTTTCCTCCTAAAAATACCTTACCAGCGGAAGGTTTATCAATACCGCTCATAATGGAGAGCAGAGTGCTTTTTCCACAGCCGCTTTTCCCAACAATGGCGGTTATGGTATTATTTTCCAGTGTAAAGGATATATCCTTTAATATCTGTTCTTCCTGCTGATCAACATGGATACTTTTAAATATATGTTCTGCTTTTAACATTTTATTTTCCTCCAAAATCTATTGGAAACTATTCCAAATAACTTATACATCATGGCTTGTTTATATCTAGTACAGTGTTGCATTAATAATCGAGTAATATGTGCCTGCTCTTTGCGCCAGTACAGCGTTGTCGTCAGTCAACAATGCCACCGCATTGCCTCCTTCCTCCGCCTTGTCCTGACACAAATATCAAGCACCTATTACTTCAAAATTAATGCAACACTGTACTAGCCTCTTATTCATCCCGGATGATTTCCATTTTTGTACTCATAAAATTCATTAACTGGGCAATCATGCAGCAGATCAGTACAAACAATGTTGACACAAGGCTGGTAATCAAAACCACGGGAACAGAAAGAGGATAATGTTTCTCCAGCATCAGGGAAAAAACGGCGTCTCCTAGCACCATAGTCACCAATATTACACTAAAAGAAGCAATCCAGGCAATCATCAGATATTCTAAGTATACCACCCAAAATGCTTTTCTTCTGGATGCCCCATATATCTGGTACAAGTAAAGTTCCTTTTTCCTGGCAAGCAAGTCGCTCCTGACCATAGAGTAGAAAAATGCTCCTGTAACCAGAATCAGCATCACGCCTACTACGGCAACAACACTCAGGTATTCAGAAAACAGATCAATAATCATATCTGTTAATTGTGAGGCCGTTTCCACACTGCATGGCTCATCCTCTAACAGAGAAATCAGCTCCTTTTCTGCCGATTGGCTCAAATCCAGCAAAAATATGGTACTCCATGTGTCATCCAGTTCCAGGTTCCAATCTTTTCTATTTACTTTAATATTATAGCTAAGTAATGACAGCCATTGATTATCTTTAATATTTTCTGCGTAGGCTAAATCTTTGCCAAAAATATCACTCATTGCTCCCAATTCCAGATTGCATAAAGCTACAAACTTGTTTTCAGCAGCAAAACTACCTTCCAGAACCTTGAAATGTTTATTCCCATCTGTCTGTGATTCCAGAACCAGTGCAGAAAAGTAATCATCCACGGAGATACCGTTTAAGTCAGAATAATTCATCCATTTGGAATAACCCTTCGTATAAAAATATCCATTTTTGTCTAAAATGTCCTGGATTTTTTCATTTTCACTTATGCCATCCATCTGAACCATCGTAGAATATCCCAGGTTATCACGGTAAGAATCACGCAGTATTCCGCTGGAATTGAAAATAATGTTTAGCACAAAACAAATAATGATTGCTCCCACTGATATGGTGGCAGCTAACAATGCATCCCGTTTGTTTCTGGTACACAGGAAACGGTAACTGATCCCGGAGATTTTATCTAATTTTTTCTTTTCTGAATATCTCCGTTTCGTCTGTCTTTTGAACATAAGATAAAATACTGCAAACAGGAACGAGAGAACAATCCCGCATATAAGCAATATAATATTGATATAACTTCGGTTTTGATAAAATAGAACAGATGCAAGGAAGTATAGCAGAACAAATTCTAAGATTACGAAAAATCGGTAAGTTACCTTCTCTTTACTTTTTTCTGCTTTCCTGCCATACAGCATAACGACGATGGGTTTCTCATAGATTACAAGGCCGGAAATATAACTTCCAAAAAAAGAGATTAAAACCAAAAAAACGATAACCACCAACAGTGCCTTTAACATTTCCATAGAAAATAAATTGACCTGTATATCTATATTACAAAGTTTCTTTGATAAATGCCGAAACAGGAAATATCCTCCTGCATCTCCAATAACCCCTCCTAAGATACCAAAAGAAATACCTTCCACCCACGCCCTGCAGAAAACATCTTTTTTTCGCATGCCAAAAATCCGGAGCATGGCATGGGATTTCTGCATAGATATATTCTGGAAAAAAAGAATACTGGTACATCCCCATATCACAATTAAAATACTACACAGTGAAAACACAGTCAGAACTTTTTCCATGGTATCATAAATCGTAACCTCCCCTTCATCCAGGGCGTTTTCTGATATTCCATGGTTATCTGCCAGATCTTTCATCTGAGATTGATAATATTCTTTATTGTTACCATGTATCAGTAAAGTGCAGGAAAGAACCGCCCCTGCAAATGCAAAGATAAAAACCAGAAGAAAAAATCTCATCTTCTGAGTTCGGTAAAACTTTAAGAAAAACATAAGCTTATTCATATACTTCTCCCTCCCCTTCATATGCAGCCGCCTTTATCTGGGGTAAGCCAAGTAACCTTTGATAAACAAAACATGCAGGCTAATCGTTCACTCATCATATCGCTTTTAACTGCATAATAACAGATTTTTTAATTCATTTCTACAATTTGGCACCATATGTAGTCTGTCAGGCACAACCTGTTAACCAGGCAACAGAATTGTTGTAAAAAAGGTATGCGCAGTTTCCTCGCATAAATAGGTACCATTTAATTCCCTTACCATTTTTTTGACACTTTTAATTCCTATTCCATGCTTTTTGCCGTCTTTCTTTTCGGTTTTAAGTTCCGAGTTTTTTCCTAATACAGATTTCCCAATATAATTCTCTATCCGTATCATGTACATTCCCTTATACTTGGATAGCCCTATTTCTATCCTCCGTTTTTCCTTTACTTCTTTCATTTCCGCTTCAATTGCATTGTCAATCAGATTGGATAAAATCATACCAACCTCTATTTGTCCCTGTTCCGGGATTTCACCTGTTATCTTTGCCTCATAGTAAATACTATTTTTCCTGCAGATCTCAGCCTTATCATTTAAAACCGCATTAACCACGCTGCTGTTGGTAAAATATATTTGTGTCTGCCCAAATCTGTTCTCAGTAACCTGCTCTAAATATTGTATTGCCTGCTCTATTTCCCCACTGCAAAGCATCCCCTGTACTACCATTAAATACCGATTTAAATCATGTCGCAAAATCTGATTATCATTATACATTTCTTCTGTTTTACTTAGTAAATCCATTTCTCCCTGTATCCTCATATTTAAAATTTTATTCTCTGTCCTGTAATCGTTCTGCTGATTTAATTTATATATGCATATGCTGATGGCGATACTGACAGCCAATAGTCCTATGGCGATACCAATGAGCTGTGCTTCCTCACTGACATCTAAATGTCCTGATTTTGTAATATTGGTAAGCACTGATCCGGTAATTAAAACTCCAGCATACATGAAAAATGCTGACAGCCATTCCTGATATTCAAATTGTTTCCTCCTCTTAATCATAATTGAAAAAATAAGAATACAAACGAGCATCACTTTATTAATCACAATTGTCATTATCCTTAATGGTGTTCCCTCTTTACACAACATTTCTATGTCTGATTGCAACATCCATACAAGACCATAGATTACAAAAAAATTCGTTAACAGCAAAATCATGTTATAAAATGCCGAAAAAAAGAGCTTACTGCCAATTCCCCTATTTAAGACTAATACAGAAAAACATAAATCTAACATCATAATGATCACAATCTGAGCCACAGAATTTTCAAATAGAAAGGGAAGAAAACCAAGAAGTCCCACAAAAATGGCACACAACAGATAAAATATGCCACTTCTTTTAAAACGCTCCTTTCTTCCAAGCATAATAACAAGAAAAATAACCGCTCCTGCGCCATCAAACAGGTTTGCTATTTGTTCAATCAATTTATATATGGAATCCATTAATAAACCTCTCCACTCCTTTTATATACTGTACCTTGATTTCTTCTGCCCGATTCCTGCTCACAGGGATTCTCTCTTTGTTATCCAGTACCACTGTATCTGATAAAAAGCATTCAATATAGCGGATATTTACCAGATATCCTTTATGTACCCGGACAAATCCATAATCCCCCAGCCCTTTTTCACAGTCAGATATTTTCCCTCTAAACCTATGAACTTCGTCCTGCATATGTATGTTTAGATAATGCTTTTGACTTTCGATATAAAGGATATCCTTTATCGCATATTTTCCTTCTATCTTTCCCCTGCCAAAAGAAACAACATACATTTCACTGGCAATTTTTTTCATCGCTGCTGCAACTGATTCTGCCAGTTCATTTCTGATATGGCTTTTGCGGATAAAACGAAGGGGGCGGTATTTCAATGCCTGAAAAACCAGATCTTCCCTGTTTGTCAGAAAAATAATATTAAGCAACGGGCATTGCTCCATCAGACAGTTTGCAGTTTCCATTCCCGACATCCCAGGCATATCTATATCTAAAAACACTACTTCTATTTTCTGTTTTGTAATCTCTTCCAACAGTTTCCCACCAGTCTGATATTCATAAATATCCATTACGATCTGCAATTTTTCCGCAACTTTCCCTAATTCTCTTTTAATTAATTCTATTGCTGACTTTTCATCATCACATATTGCTATTTTCAAAATAAGAAACTCCTATCTGCTTATCATATATTAAATCTTTAATTATTCTAATCCAAAAAGCTGTTCTTTTCAAGATATAGTCTTTATTGAATCCTGCTTCAGATCATGAACAGTAATTATGAAGACAGATTTATTGTATGTCCTATTTATATCCACAGAGAAGAGCAGATAAAAGCATATTTTTTGCTCTCTAAAAAACCACAATCCCTCAAGGATTGTGGTTTTTTATCATTCTGATACATCAACTAACAAAAGAAAGCCTTCCTGCAAATTCTATCACTTCTGGCTACCCATTACACTTTTACTAAAGATATTTATATTATTTTCATAAGCCATTGCTGCTAAGGCGCTCATACTACCTGATTGAAAGTGCATCATATCGTTGCTGATTTGTGTGCCATCAGAAAGAAAGTTTTGTAATCGTTGCTGGCTTGCCAATCGGCTATTCAGATAATATTGCTGTTCCAATACTCTTTGTGCCTGTGCCTTTTTCAGGGCTTTTTTGGTCTGCTCTTCCAGCAGTTCCTCCATTTTTTCGTGGCGCTTTTCCCACCAGGATTTTTCATTTTTAACATTACTTGAACTGCTTCCAGGACCGGATGTACCAACGCTCTGCCCAATATGCTCTTCAATGGATGCGCCAAACTTTTCCACATAAACATTTCCAGACGCACCCGGCCATCCAAAAAATGGATTCCGCACAGATCTGTTTTCTACCGTATATCCCAATACCCAAGCCTCATAATCGGGATCATGTTTCATCTGCTCCCATCCTGCGTCTGAAATGGAAATCATTTCTTTGTCATATATTCTGGTAGCATCAAATGGAATACTGTTTAATAAACCGTTTATAAAGGCCTTATATTCCTCCATTGTCATGTCTTCTCTGGAAACATCCTCTACTCCATTTTTTGTCCATACAGCCTTTCCTGCCTGTACCTGTGAATCTACATGGCAGGCGTCTTCAGGATGCTTTCTTTTATACTGGTCTACTGCACTTTCACTTTTCCCTAACACTGTATCACAAAAAGAAGCTGTTTCTGGCTGACTCTTTTTTACTTCCTGCTTTTTTACAGAATTGGTGTAAGTTTTGGCCGTATAATTCGCATTAATTGTATTCATATTTTTTCCTTTCTTTGTTACTATTCACGTAACCTTTCTTTTTATATCATCATACTAAATCCCTTTTCTGCACTTGAACTTTCAAATTGATGCATTTCCATCTTCTTTGTCTTTACCTGTTCCATCAGCTTTTCTATGGATTCCGCTTTTGCTAATTTCTTCTCTTGTAATTTTTCTTCTTCTTTCTTTTTTGCACGTTTTTCTGCTATCTGTTTCTGTATTTTTTCTTTGTATATTGTGCCAGGATTCTCTATTGTGTCCTTGCTTCTGCCAACCATCCAGTAGGACACTTTTCCGTTTTTGTCAATGATAGCTCCTGCTCCAAGTATCTCATCATTATTTTCTTTTGCAAATTTTTCTATCCGTTCTGTATTGACGGACATTTCTGCAAAAACTTTTTCATATTTAGCCGCTGTTGCTGAATCAGATGCCATCCTTTCAAGGATACTGGGAGAAACTGCTATATTATTATAGCCTCTGCTCCCAAGCATATATGCATCTGACTGTTTCTCACTGTTAAAGTCTGCTACTGTTATGTTCACACCTGGATATTTTTCTTGCAGCGCTTTTAAGTAACTTTGTGTACTGCCTGCAGAACTGGTTTTAGCATTTGTCTTGTCTGCTGTGTAAGCGTTTTGATAATTCATTACCCCTGTAATTGCCATGATATCATCCTCCTTGAAATCTTTCTAACCTTCTTATTGTTGACTATTGGAAGATATTTTTTTGTCTGATTGCCTACTTCCCTTTATCAGGGCGGTGTGTATCCTTCTTCCCCCGAATTGCCTCCAGCCTTCAAAATATTATAATCATAAGCTGTAACAGCAAAACCCATAAGTTCTGGTACAGCCGCATATGCAGACTTACCTGTATATCCTGTGTAGCGGGCAAGAAATTCTGCCATACTTTTTTGTCGATACACCATCTCTATCTGTCTTTCCCTCTCCTCTTCTGCTTCCCTGCCCCTCTCAATATTTGCTTTCCGCTGTGCCGCTTCCTTTTCCCTTTTCGCTTTATTAATCGCATTTACCTCTGCGATGCGCTCTGGCGAATCACTGCAGCCACAGATATATGTCACCGTACCATCTTCATGGACTACTACGCCACATGGCTCAAAAACAAGTCCCTGTGCTGCACAAAAAGCGGTTTCTCTTGGAATAATAGTATGAAAAAAATAGTCTATCTTTTGCTCATAGTAAGCTGCCTTTGCCGGAATATTTGCCATCTGTTCCAGAATATTCGGCGCAATCACAACATCACTGCCACTCATGCTCTTCCCAATTCTGTCAAGGCTTTCCTGATCTTTTCCAACACTTTGGATACGCACATTCCCATATTTTGATTTGAGATATTCCATATAAGTATCCACTGTTGAACCATCTGCTGTTTCCCCTGTTTTTTTCAACTGGTCTGCAAAATTTGTTTCAGTTCCCTGTGTCTTGTTGGCATTCTTAGATGTTGCATGCCGATAGGTACCTATTAAAGCATCATTTACCCCTAACATACCCATAGTATAATCCCCTTTCTCCTCTTTTCACCTGCTTTCAAAAAGAGCTGCATTTTCTTCTTGCTCATGGAATAAATCACGTTTTGTTAGCTGCGTTTGAAAGAAATGTAAATTTTCCTGCTCCTGCAATTTTTTCTTTTCAGCGCTTTCCTCTAAAATCTGTATGTACTTAATATGTCTTTTCCGTCTCTTTTTCTGCTCGGCTTTGAACTGTTCCAGCTCCTCTTTCGTAGGACCTGTAATTCTCCCAGGACTGGTTACCGTGCAGTTTCGCACATCTCCATTTTCATCCAAATCAAACACATAGCTTTTTCCCGCCTGATGTTCCGCTACATTAAATCCATAAGATGCTGCCACTGTATTATCCCAGCGGTCATAATCTTCCTTCCATTCCTGTAGTTTTGCCATAATTTGCCGGGCATAGGCAGGATCCGCATCCATCTTCTGCTGCAGGCTTTCTGGTATGAGAACCGCAATCCGCCCAGAACCGACACTGCTGTAATTCCTCTGCAAATCTCCACGTGTCTGCGGCGGATTCTCCCCCACAGGCCTCCAGTCGTTTAGGGCATCTGCACTGGTATTTTTATCAAAATACTTCCAAAAAGGAAAATCGTTTCTCTGCCAGTTACCAGAGGAAATATTGGCATTTCCCACATGGGTTACGACATCATATAGAGGGAAAGCATCTACAAAGTTCGTTGCACCTACTTTTCCCGTGCTATATGCCTTGCTTAAGGCAGATATGTAATCTTTAGAACCCGCCATTTTTTTTGCATAGGCAATCTGAAAAGCGCTTGCCGCTGTTTTATCCGTTATTTTATTAAGGCGTTCCTGATAAGATTCGCCCATATATTGTCCGGTCTCCCTCTTGCTGATGCCCATTTCCGATACACTAAGCTGCTCTTTTTCCTTTCCTTTTGCTTTTGCCAGTGCAATTTCAACAAAATTCTCATCTGCACTTTCGTCTGCCATTGTACTGGTACGGCTAATTACGCCATACTCCCAATACTTATCTGTCACTCCAAAATCCATCTTCTTTTCCTCCTTCATTTTTCATCATCATAGACAGGATGAAAACCCTGTTTCTTACCTTAAAGTCCATTGTCCCCTGATACTTCTCCACCGTATTTTTAATGTTTCTAAGCCCCATGCCATGATTTTCTTTATCTGGTTTATCCGTTATGGGAAATTCTGCCTGTGGCTTTTGCGTAAGCTTTCCATCAAAGCTGTTTTCCACCTTTAGTATTAACAGGTTTCCTTTTTGCAGGGAAGCAAACCGTATAAAGGCATCTGCCCCTGGTTCCTTCTCCTTGAGCTTCCTGCATGCCTCGATTGCGTTATCCACAGCATTGCCAAGGATAATGCCTATATCATAGCTATGAATTTTCAAAACAGACGGAAACACCAGCTTATCCGCATCTATGATCAAATCCGGAATCATGCGTACTGCCTCATGGTATTTCATAGTAAGCAAAGTATCTGCAACTGTATTTCCCGTTCGGAAACGCATATCCAGCCTGTCAAATGTCTGGCTTAAATCAGACAGATATTCCTGCAGCCCGCTATTTTCTTCCACAGAAAGCTGCTGAATCACGCTTATCGTATTTTTCATATCATGCTTTATGCCCCGTATTTCAGAATAGATACGTTCCATTTCTTCCATATGTTCCTGCATATTGCTTATCTGGTTTTTAAGAATAACCTTTTCACTTTTTGCTTTATTTCGGTATACCATATCCTGAAACAGCTTTACTCCATATAAAATAGAAAGCAGGGACAAAAACAGGATTGCCGGGAGTACCACAATCAACATGGGATATCTGTTATACAACATTTCTGGAATATTGTCCTCTATTGTAATCATGATAATCCGCAGCAGCACACAGATAAGCAGCGCTACAGCCGCCGGAGTAAGAAGGAACAGCAATTCTGTCCTGCGGATTTCATAATCCTTTTCCCTGAAATCATGCACAATTTTTCTCAGTGATATATATAGCAGCAGGGCCATCGCCAAATATTGAAAAACCTGCACCACCAATATACTGCCGCCCAGCGATACCGTAAGAGCCTTATCTGACCTGAAAACCCCACTCTCTACACACCGATTCCATACATCAATTACGCCATCTCCCATTTTAGCGAACAGGATAATCAAGGCATATCTGCTGATATCTGCAACCGCCTGAAAAGCTGCCACAAGAAAAACAGTAACCGGACGGAATGCCTTATAAAAGCACATGACAAGAGCAAATAACATACAAAGGGACAATGCCAGTTTCAATAACGAAGTCTTATCCATCGGCATATTTTGGTTAAATGATATGTTAGATATCCCATATAATCCTGCTGAATACAGAACTATCACAGGCAGACAATTCCATCGGCTTTTCCATCGGCTTTCCAAAAAGTTTCCCCAAAAATATTGCAGACAATATCCCTGAAATATAATCAGAAGCACATAAAGCAGTTCCACCATTTTAAACACTGGATATTCCCCCATTCTGCAAATACCACATATATGTCTTCACAAAATCACGGTACTTCTTTTTGGTAAGATAAACTTTATCGCCACTTGTAATGGTGATACTGTTATTGTCATACCCTGTAATATGTGCCATGTTCACAAGATACGCCCGGTGGCAGCGGTAGAAATCTTCCCCAAGCTGTCCCTCCAGTTCTTCCATCGTTGCATAAATTTCTATACTTTCCCTTGCCCCGTCAATATGTATTTCCACCTTTTTTGCCCTGCTCTCAATATACAGAATATCAGCCTGGTTCAGTGTAAGGTTTCTCTTCTTAATAAAAAGCCATTTCTTCTCCCCGTTTTTCTCAACTTCCCCTACGGCCCTCTCCAACACTTCCTTGAATTTATTTTCATCCACAGGCTTTAACAGGTAGTGAAATGCATACAAATCAAGCGCCTCAAACACATACTCCCTGATACCTGTAACAAATATCAAAACAATCCCATCCTGCTTTTCCCGCAACATCCTTGCAGTTTCAATACCGTTCATGCCCTCCATCTGTATGTCAAGGAAAACAATGTCAAACCACTTTCCTGCCGCAAGCAGTTCTTCTCCTGCAGCATAGGCTTCCAGATAACAATCTGGTATCTGCTTTTCGATCAGGCTGTATATGTGCTCCCTGATTACTTTCTCGTCATCTACAACTGCAATATTCAAATTGATCACCTCATGCTTTCAATTGTTATATCGGCAGAAATTTTCTACTTTTAGAACAAATGGAATGAAATGACCGCTTTTTGGGAATAAAAGGAAAAAAACGCTTGCGTTTTGCTTCGTTTATATTCCTAAACATTCACATCAAATTTTGGATAATAGGCATCTTTTAGTCTTTCTTGCTGCATCATTGCCTTTGCTTCCAATTCAGATTCAGCTTCCACATACTTGACAGATATTTCCGGCTCCGCTGCTTCTGACACAGAAATTTTTTCTGTATCTCCATTCAACTTTTCAGCCTGCTTTGCTTTTTCCTCTTTCTGTTTCTCTACTTTTTCTTCTTCCTCTTTCTTTTCTTTTTGTTTCTCTAAGCGTTCGTCCATGTTCTTCTTCATTCTCTCTGCATTGGTCATTCCTGTTTCGGTAACAGAATATACAGTACTCTGTATGCTTCCGTCCTTGTTGACCATCCATGTCTGCTGATAATAGGTTACTGTTCCTTTGCTTTTGCAGAATTGCCCGAACACTTCTTCAAATACTCACTGGATATTGATACATTTCCATTTGACATACAATCATAATTCTTCTGTAAATAGGAATAGTAGTCTGATACGCTGTCCGTTCCAGCTTTCTTCGTATTCTCTGCCTGCGCAGGTGTAGTATCTTTCGTCCCTGTTTCCTTTGCTGCCTCCTTTTTCTGTGCAGCATATGTATTCTCATGTACATTGTTGTGATTGTTTCCAATACCTGTAATTGCCATAATTTTCCCTCCTTAATTAAATTGATGCTTTATTGTTGTTTGATACTGCTAATGACGGTTTACCTGTCATTCTTTAGCCACCCATAACCCATTGTGCCTTGATATTTCTCTGCCGTATTTTTTTTTGCCAAATAGACGGTATTTCCACCCGTAAGCGTTATGCAGTCGCTTTTGTATTCCTTGATATGCGCCATATTCACAAGATACCCCCGGTGGCAGCGGTAGAATGTCCCGCCAAGCTGCGTTTCCAGTTCACTAAGTGCGCCGTAAGCTTCAATGACTTCCTGCGTGGTGTGGATTCCCACTTTCCTTGACACGCTTTCGATATACAAGATATTGTCTGCGTCTATGGCAATTCCCTTATTCCTTGTATTGATAAAAAGCTGTTTTTTCCGGTGCATTTTCCGCAGTCCGGCTTCCCTTAATGCCTGTTCAAAAACTTCCGTGAATTTCTGTTCCGTGACAGGCTTTAGCAGGTAATGAAAAGCATAGATGTCAAGGGCTTCAAACACATATTCCTTTATGCCCGTAATGAATATTAAAACGGTGTCTGCGTTCTTTTCCCTTACTTCCTTTGCAACTTCAATGCCACTCATGCCGTCCATTTGTATGTCAAGGAAAATAATGTCAAACGGCTTTGCTACGGCAAGAAGTTCTTCGCCGGACGAAAAGCAAGTCACATTACAGTCCGACTTCTGGTTTTCTATCATTTCACGGATATGTCCCCGAATTATTTCCACCTGTGCGGTTAGATTTTTCAAAATAAAAGAAATTTTAGGCGCACAG
>CANSYK010000041.1 GCA_947651225.1 uncultured bacterium
TACCATGTTTTTCCATTTGACAAAAGCTTTATTTCAATTAACTTTGGAAAGATTCCAAAACTACTTGACAAACAGGGCAGGAATATTGTAATATAACGGTGTTATATGGAGGGCGAAAGAATGGATGAATCGGTAACATTACAAAAAATACTGGAAGCTGCGAGAAAAGAATTTCTTGCAAAAGGCTTTCAGTCCGCATCCCTGCGTAACATTGTAAAAACGGCGGGAGTCACAACAGGGGCTTTTTACGGATATTATAAGAGCAAAGAGGAACTGTTTGACGCCCTCGTAGGCGGACAGTATGAATATGTGATAAACCAGTACAAGGAAGCCCATGAGAGCTTTGCCAGACTGCCAATAGAGGAACAGCCTGCCCAACTGGGCAAACTGTCAGAAGGGTGCATGAATGGCATACTCTTACATGCTTTTGAACATAAAGAGGAATACCGCCTGCTCCTGCAATGTTCTGAAGGCACCCGTTATTCACGCATGATTGATGATATGGTGGAGATTGAGGTAGAAGCCACACATAAGTTTTATGAAGTGCTTGAAAAACTGGGTTCTCCGGCTCCAAAGATTGACCGGAGGCTGGAACATATTCTTGCAACAGGGCTGTTGAATGCATATTTTGAAATGATCATACATGATATGCCATTAGAAGATGCAAAACTCTATTTTCAGGAGCTGTGTGACTTTTATACGGCGGGATGGGTGAAGATCATGGGGCAGTAATGCCCTACTCCCAAAGTGGAAAGCGTATGCTTTCTATTATTTTTAGATATGGGTTAGAAAAAACTAACTAAAGCAACGATATGAAAACGGATATAAGGAGACGGCTGCAGCTTTTCCAATATCATATAAGAACCATTCAATTTTATTATTTCACAAGGAGGGATTGACTTGAAACAACAAACAAATCTGGCAAGGCTTTTAAGCTATGCCGGGAAGCATAAAATCCTGACTTACCTGTCATGGATTTTTTCAGCGGCAAGCGCCCTGATTGCGCTCATGCCGTTCTGGTACATTTGGAGAATCTTAAAAGAGGTGCTGGAAGTGGCGCCGGATTTTGAAAATGCGGTACATATTACACACTATGGCTGGATGGCAATGCTGTATGCTGTCTTATCCATGCTGGTTTACATTGCGGGGCTGATGTGTTCGCACTTATCGGCATTCCGTATTGCTACCAATGTCCGTATCACGCTGATACACCATATCTCCACGCTTCCACTGGGTAAGATAGACCAGTTCGGCACGGGAAAGCTGCGCAGGATTATCTCAGAAACCAGCGGTTCGGCAGAGACGTACCTTGCCCACCAGCTCCCGGACAAGGCAAAAGCATTTGCTACAATCGTGGGGCTGCTTGCACTGCTTCTGGTATTTGACTGGCGGCTTGGGCTTTTAAGCCTGATACCCGTGGTTCTTGGCTTTGCCACAATGACAAGGATGACGGGGAAGGGGATGCAGCAGAAAATGACGGAATACCAGAACGCCCTGTCTGACATGTCCGGCGAGGCAGTGGAGTATGTAAGGGGCATTCCGGTAGTAAAAACCTTTGGGCAGACCGTGTTTTCGTTCAAAAAATTTAAGGCAACGATTGACAATTATGAAAAATGGGCGGTTGCCTATACAAAAGAACTGCGTCTGCCGATGATGCTCTATACACTGGCGATCAACAGTGTTTTCGTATTCCTCATTGCCGCAGGAATCTGTTTTACCGGAAACGGTGTGGAAGAAAAGTTTTTGCTGAATCTGCTTTTTTATATTATTCTCACACCAGTCATTTCCCTGACGCTCGGTAAAATGATGCGCCAGAGTGAGAATGAAATGATTGTGGGAGACGCCCTGCAGCGGATTGATACAGTGCTTTCTATGGAACCGCTGGCAGAGAGCAGGCGCCGGAAACAGCCCAAAGATTTTTCTGTAGAGCTAAAAGACGTTACATTCAGTTACGATGGAAACACAAATGCGCTGCAAAATGTTTCACTGAAAATAGGTGCAGGGGAAACGGTGGCATTTGTAGGTCCTTCCGGCGGGGGAAAAACTACCCTTGCAAGCCTGGTTGCCAGATTCTTTGACACACAGGGCGGCAGCGTCACGGTAGGGGGAGCGGATGTAAAAGACATTGGCAATAAAGAACTGATGGATACGGTTTCTTTTGTTTTCCAGAACAGCAGGCTCATAAAAGCCTCCATCCTTGACAATGTGCGGATGGGAAGGAAGGACGCCACGAGGGAAGAAGCGATGCAGGCATTAAAGGCTGCACAGTGCATGGATATTATTGAAAAATTCCCTGAAAGGGAGAATACCGTTATCGGGCGGGAAGGCGTGTACCTTTCCGGCGGGGAACAGCAGCGGATTGCGATTGCAAGGGCAATGCTGAAAAATGCGCCGGTCATTATTCTGGATGAAGCAACTGCATTTGCAGATCCGGATAATGAGGCGAAAGTGCAGGCGGCGTTTACGGAACTTGCAAAAGGCAGGACGGTCATTATGATTGCGCACCGCCTTTCCACGGTGGCGGGCGCAGACAATATCTTTGTGCTGAAAGACGGGATGCTTGCGGAAAGTGGGAAATTTGAAACGCTGCTAAAAGCAGGGGGACTGTTTGGAAAGATGTGGCAGGATTATCAGGAATCCGTGCAGTGGAAAGTTGCAAAGGAGGCATGAATCAGATGATAAAGAAATTGCAGAGACGGTTTGCGCTTTCTGATAAAGGCGCAAAGGATACGGTAAAAGGCAGCATTGCCAGCGCTTTGCAGAATGCGGCTTTTATGTTCCCGGTAGGTCTTTTATACCAGTTGGTGAAAGATCTGCTGGACGGCGGGGTGGACAGAGGAAGGGTAGTATTTTATGTGTTTGGCAGCATTGTGTGTGCAGGGCTGATCCTCCTGGCTACATGGTTCCAGTATAATGGCACATTCCTTGCCACCTATCTGGAGACGGGGGTGCGCAGGATTGCGCTTGCGGAAAAGTTGCGGAAAATACCGCTGTCCTTTTTTGGGAAAAAGGATTTGGCGGATTTGACATCTTCCATTATGAATGACTGCGCCGTGCTGGAGAGCAGCCAGTCCCATTTTGTGGCTCCGCTGCTTGGGGCGTTGATTTCCACAACACTGATTGCCCTGTCCGCTTTTTTCTTTGACTGGCGCATGGCATTGGCGGCGCTATGGGTATTGCCCGTTTCGTTTGCCATTGTTGCTTTTGCTGCCGGGGTATATAAAGGGCTGTCCCGCAAGGCAATGTCAGCGAGGATTGCCTGCGAGGACGGGATACAGGAATGCATGGAGACTATGAATGACCTGCGCTCCAACAATGCGGTCGAACCCTATCTGGAAGGGCTGGATGAAAAGGTAAGGGCAATTGAAAAGAGGGCGGTCATCAGCGAGCTTGGGACGGCAGTGTTCGTAGTGTCGGCAAGCCTTGTTTTAAAGCTTGGCATTGCAGGGGTGGCGCTGGTGGGTTCTGCCTTACTGGTAAACGGCACACTGGACGTCATTACATTTTTCCTGTTCCTTTTAGTCGTTTCCCGTTTATATGATCCGCTGGAAGGGGCATTACAGAACCTTGCAGGCATCATTTCAACGAACAGCAATATTGAAAGGATGAATGAAATACTGGACCATCCGGTACAGGGCGGCGTGGATGCCCTTTCTAATCAGGGGTGCGATATTGTGTTTGACCATGTAGGGTTTTCTTACAATTCCGGGGAGACGGTGTTAAGGGATGTATCTTTTACTGCAAAGCAGGGCGGGGTTACGGCTCTGGTAGGTCCTTCCGGCGGGGGAAAGACTACGGTATCAAGGCTGGCGGCACGTTTTTGGGATATTAGCAGGGGAAAGATTACAGTAGGCGGCATGGATGTGTCAAAAGTTGATCCGGAAACGCTGATGTCCCTGTATTCGATTGTGTTTCAGGACGTAACCCTGTTTGACAACACGATTATGGAGAATATCCGCATTGGCAGGAAAGGGGCTACGGATGAAGAAGTTCTTGAAGCGGCAAGGCTGGCGAATGTAAATGAATTTGCGGAAAAACTGCCTGAGAAATGGAACAGCCGCATTGGGGAAAACGGCTGTGAGCTGTCCGGCGGTGAACGGCAGCGCATTTCCATTGCCCGTGCGTTTTTAAAAGATGCGCCGATTATTCTCTTGGATGAAGCAACTGCATCGCTTGATGTGGAGAATGAAACCGCCATCCAGTCAGCGCTTTCCCGTCTGATTAAGAATAAGACGGTCTTAGTGATTGCACACAGGATGCGGACGGTTGCAGGGGCGGATAAGATTGTGGTATTGTCAGAAGGGTGTGTGGCAGAAGAAGGCACACCGGACGAACTGTACCGTAAAGGTGGGATTTATTCCCATATGGTAAAGCTCCAGACCGAAAGCCAGAACTGGGTGTTGGGGTAATGAGGAGTATGAAGAAAAAGCCGTGCTGCTTTAGCAGGCAGTACGGCTTCATGTGATAAAAAACAAAAATCCTGCGGGGCATTTTATTGACAAATGGATAGGGATTCAGGTATAGTTAATATAGTTAGCGGTTACTAACACCTTGTAACCGCATTTATAATAAGTATGCGTTAGTCTTTGCTAACTGAAAAGCAAAACATAAATCGGAAAACAAGGAGGCACATTATGGTGAAACTTATAGTCGGAGTGGAAGGCATGGCCTGTGGCATGTGTGAGGCGCATATCAATGAGGCGGTAAGAAATGCGTTCCCGGTGAAAAAAGTATCATCTTCACACACGAAAAAACAGACGGTTATTATTGCGGAAAGTGATATAGAGGAAGAAAAGCTGAAAGATGTGATTGCAAAAAGCGGGTATCATGCGGTGTCAGTAAACAGGGAACCATATGAGAAGAAAGGGCTGTTTGCTGCTTTAAGGGGGTAATTGCTATGCAGGGAGAAGTCATTCAGGGCATTTTGATCCCGTTTCTTGGGACTGCTTTCGGGGCGGCATGTGTGCTGTTTATGAAAAATACGCTGAATATTTTATTGCAGAGGATTTTGACCGGGTTTGCAGCGGGCGTCATGGTGGCGGCGTCCGTCTGGAGCCTGCTGGTTCCGGCGATGGAGCAGGCGGCGGATATGGGACAGTGGGCATTTGTGCCTGCGGTGGCAGGCTTCTGGCTGGGAATCCTGTTCCTGCTGGTCCTGGACAGGACAATCCCGCATCTGCATCAGGGCAGCAGTGAGCCGGAAGGACCACGGGTAGCTTTGAAAAAGACTACCATGCTGGTACTGGCGGTGACACTGCATAATATCCCGGAGGGGATGGCAGTAGGGGTAGTGTTTGCAGGATGCCTGTCCGGGAACAGTGCAGTTACAATGACAGGGGCATTGGCGTTATCTATTGGGATTGCAATCCAGAACTTCCCCGAAGGTGCGATTATTTCCATGCCATTAAAAGCGGAAGGGATGAAAAAACGGACAGCATTTACATATGGTGTGCTGTCAGGAGTTGTAGAGCCGGCTGCAGCGCTGCTTACCGTTCTGGCATCGGGCTTTATCGTTCCGGCTCTGCCTTATCTGTTAAGTTTTGCGGCAGGAGCCATGATTTATGTCGTGGTGGAGGAACTGATCCCGGAGATGTCCGCCGGACAGCATTCTGATATGGGAACTGTTTTCTTTGCGTTTGGTTTTACGGTGATGCTGGCATTGGATGTGGCATTGGGATAGGGAGGAAACTGTCAGCAGCACAGACGGGACAGCAGCAAATATTTAGGACGGTGTGGATATGAAACAAAAAAAGTTGGTAGAGGACTACCTGAAAATAATTTATATCCTTTCTAAACGGAAAGGCGTACATGGGGCAGATATTGCGGGCGAGCTGAAAGTTTCCCGTCCAACGGTTTCTGTTGCCTTGAAAGCATTGGCAGAGGAAGGCTACCTCTTTTTGGATGATGTGCATGAAGTACACCTGACGGAAAAGGGGAGGCAGATCGCAGAAAACACTTACGAACGCCATAATACGTTCCGCCAGCTCTTGACAGGGCTTGGCGTGGATGAAAAGACAGCGGCGGCAGATGCCTGTGAAATGGAACATGCTGTCAGCCCTGCAAGCTATGAGGCGTTGAAACGTCTGACGGATAATAGAAAAGGTGGAGAGTGAGGTGGGGGAATTTATGGCTGATAAAAATCATCTTCCTATGTATGGGGTAGGACCTGTTTATGTTGGAGCAATTATAATGATAACGGCTGCTGCAGTAATTATGGGACAGTGTGGTTTTTTTGAGAAGGGCAGGATAGAATTTCTGAAAATCCCGTTTTTCGCTGTGGGAATCCTGCTTATTATTCTTGGAGTATATCTTTGGTTTGGTGCAGTGTTCCGTTCCAAAATTGATGATGGGATTACGGGAAACAGGCTTGTGAAAACAGGAGTATATTCGCTATGCCGCAATCCTATTTATTCAGCATTTATGTTTTTCTGCACGGGTGCGCTGATGATTTCGGGCAATTTATTTTTCCTGCCACTTTTCTTTTTTTATTGGCTCTTTATGACTGTTCTGATGAAAGGTACGGAGGAGAAATGGCTGCTTAAATTATACGGTACAGAATACTCAAATTATTGCAAAAGGGTAAACCGTTGTATTCCGTGGTTTGTCAAAAGATAAGGGAATGGTGAGGATTATGTCTGTATATGGGCATCATGATTCATATGCAGAGCTTAAGAAAAGTATTGGGCATCATAGTTTTTTGAATAAGCATATTAAATAGCTTAAAGAAAAGGAGAAATGACAGAATCATGGAAATAAAAAAGGCGTTATTTTTAGGATTACTTGGCTGTCTTTGTTTTGGCGGCGGTGATTGGCTGATGATATATGGTGATACGGCGTATAATGGCAATGTGTACTGGCTGACAGAAGGTGTGGCAGCTATTGCGCCGTGGAGACTCACGCTGGCAATGGGGCTTGCATTTCCGGGCATTCTGTTCTATGGAGCTGCGCTGTTTGCCATTGAAAAGTTTATTTTGGAAGAAAAGGACAGAAAGAGGTATCATTACCTGACTGCTTTTGGCATTACACCGTGGATGATGCTGCATTTGTTTTATATTATGATTTTATATGTTTTCGCCTGGATGAATCAGAATGGATATGAAGAAGTGGCAATTTCGGCAGCAGAAGCTTTATATGGGTATTTTTCATGGGTGGTTATTATCAGCGAGGCAATGATGCTCCTGCCATTCTTTTATTGGTTCTATCTGCAATTTACACACAAAACAGTATTTCCGAAAATGATGGCGTTTACAAATGTCTTGATTATTTATGCAGTGATGTATTTCATCAAAACATTACTTCCCGATTCCCCATTCCGGATTGGGTTTACAAATGGGCTGATGAGTGAGAGCATGGCGATATGGTTTGTTACTTTGATGATTGGTATGAAATTTTTGGTGTAACAGGGATTGTAAATTTATTGCAACGGATTGTATGCTGTTTAGGAAGGCAGGTGGAAAATGTGTGGTTTTCGAGGCAGGAGATGGGCAGTAATGTGAGAAAGGTCTGTGAGAATGAAGTCTGCACGGTATTCCGGGTAGAGGATGGCAGCGGGGAGGGCTTTATGACATGTTACCCTGTATTTAAGGGGTGCTGTCTGGCGTATAATGACTTTCATATGGAAAAGTGCCATTCCGGGTTCTGCCCAAAAAGCCGGATGTTCTGCATTGACCATTGCAGGGAGGGGCGCATTGAATGGAATACAGAGTGGAATAGGTATATTTATGTGGGAGCCGGGGATATGCAGGTAAACTCCCGTGAGCAGCATTGTTCCCAGTTTGCTTTCCCATTACGGCATTACCACGGCCTGACGATAGGGTTTGATATTGATGAGGCGGAGGATACGCTGCTCCATGTAATGGAAGGATTTTCTGTTGACATTAAGAAGCTGCGGGAAAAGTTCTGTCCGGACAACAAGAGTTTTATTATGCGGGCAGGAAAGCAGATAGAGCATATTTTTTCTGAATTATATGATCTGGCGGAATGTGTCAGGATTCCGTATTTTAAGATTAAGGTATTGGAACTGCTGTTATTTCTGGAAGCTCTGGACGTGCCAGAGGGCGGTGAAGAGCGTCCATATTTTTATAAATCACAGATAGACAAGGTCAGGAACATTGCTTCGCTATTGACACATAATTTGGAACGCTGGTACACATTGGAGGAACTGTCGGAGCAGTTTGCCTTTCCGCAGACATCGTTGAAACAATGTTTTAAGGGTGTATATGGGTGTTCCATTGCAGCCTATATGAAAGAATACCGTATGAATGCGGCGGCGCTGATGTTAAAAAATACGCAGGATTCTGTCATTTCCATTGCAGCACAGGTGGGATATGGCAATCCGGGGAAATTTGTGGCGGCTTTCCGTTCCGTCACAGGAATGACGCCTACCCAGTACCGTAAAATTTCTGACTGATTGGATTAGGAAAAACTAACCAGAGCAGAAAATAAAAAGTTCCTCTGATAAAATCAAGGTGTTCCCGAAATGAAGGAACATCTTTTTTGATTGGAGGTCATGCTATGAAACAGAAAAAAGGAACTTTTGCATCGGTATTGTCTTTTGCCGGACAATGCCGATGGAAGATGGCTCTTTCCATACTGCTTGCCATATGCAGCGTTGCGGGAGGCCTATTGCCCTATTTGGGCGTTTACCGTATCATTTTACTCTTTTTTGCAGGGGAGCCGACACTTGCAGGGATATTGCCGTACATAGTTCTCTGTGCGGCGGGGTATCTTGCGAAGCAGCTATTTCATGGGTTTTCCACATCTTTCTCCCATATTTCAGCTTATCATATTTTGGAGAATATCCGTCTGGCGCTTTCAGAAAAACTTATGAGGATACCGCTTGGTAGCGCAGCTTCAAAAACTGCGGGAGAGTGGAAAAGCATTATTGTGGACCGGGTGGAGACGATTGAGCTGCCTCTGGCGCATATGATCCCGGAGGGGATTTCTAACCTGATGCTGCCGGTATGCGTATTTATTTATATGCTGGCAATGGACTTTCGTATCGCTTTGTCTGCGCTTGCCTGTGTTCCCATTGGCGCAGTTGTTTATGGCATTATGATGAAAAATTATAATTCCCAATATGACCAATACATGAAGGCGTCGAACCATGTCAACAGCGTCATTATAGAATATACGGAAGGGATTCAGGTTATCAAGGCATTTAACCAGTCTACAGGCTCTTATCAGAAATATGCCTGCGCTGTGGAGGATTTTAAGAATTTTACGCTGGACTGGTTCCGCTCTACATGGGGACTTATGAATCTTGGCGCTGCCATCCTGCCGTCCACTTTGTTAGGGATGCTCCCGGTGGGAGTGCTTTTATATTTATCAGGTGATTTGATGCCTGCCGAACTAACGCTGGCTATGATTCTTTCTTTAAGCATTATTGGTCCCGTGGGCTGGTTTAATAATGCAGTCAATGACTATAAATCCATTCAGTATGCAATCCGGGACGTGAATGAGGTTCTGGCGATCCCGGAGCTTCCTGACGGGAAACGGCAGGTTCCACTTAAGGATTTTGGGATTTCATTCGATAAGGTGCAGTTTTCTTACAACGAGCAGGGCGGCGATGTGCTGCATGGGATTGACTTAAAACTTCCGCAGGGCAGTTTTACCGCACTGGTGGGGCCTTCCGGCGGCGGAAAGTCTACCGTGGCAAAATTGATTGCAAGGTTTTGGGATGTGACAGGCGGCAGCATTTCCATAGGAGGAAGGGATATACGGAGCATTCCATTGTCACAGCTTTCAAAAACGGTCAGTTTCGTGTCGCAGGACAATTTTCTTTTTAACTGTTCCCTGTTTGAAAATATCCGTTTGGGAAAGCCGGAAGCTGCAAAAGAGGAAGTGTTTGCGGCGGCAAAGGCGGCCCGGTGTGAGGAGTTCATCGGAAGGCTTGAGAAAGGATGGGACACACCTGCAGGAGAGACGGGAGGAAAACTTTCCGGCGGTGAACGCCAGAGGATTGCGATTGCCCGTGCCATACTAAAAGACGCCCCGGTTGTCATTCTGGATGAAGCCACTGCGTTCACTGATCCGGAAAATGAAGCGCAGCTCCAGGCGTCCATTGCAAGGCTGACGGAAGGGAAAACCCTGCTTGTAATAGCCCACAGGCTTTCTACCATCAAGGATGCGGATCATATTATCGTGATCAAAAATGGCAGGGTGGAGGCAAACGGAACGCATGAAACATTGCTTGACGCCAGCCCCTTATACCGCCAGATGTGGGAAGCCCATATCGGCGCAAAGAACTGGTCGGCAGGAAGCCGGCGCACAGAAACTGGAAAAAGCAGCTATGCAGGAGAAGCCGGGAAGGAGGGCGTCAGCCATGTTTAAGACAATGAAACGGATTATAAAGTGGACGGGAGAGTATAAGAAACGTCTGTATATAGGGTTTCTATGGTCATTTTTACAGACATTGTTTACCGCTTTTCCTATCATGGGAGCGGCGTATTTCATGGATTTCATGATCAAGGACAGCCGTGGCGAAATACAGATGCAGCCAGTCATGGCATGGTACGCCTTATTGTTTATGGTTGCGGCAGTTTTGGGACGTTTTCTTTTCTCTTATCTTCGGGCAACCTTTCAGGAAAGCATTGCCTATGAGAAAACGGCGGAAGAGAGGATTTGGATTGGCAATATCCTGAAACGTGTCTCACTGGGGTTTTTTGATGAAAATAACACAGGGGAGATTGCAGGAGCCGTGACAACGGATCTCTCTGTATATGAGATGTATGCCATGAAAATGACGGACGTCATTATCGGGGCATATATCCATGTGGCGGCAATGATTTTATGCCTGCTGTTTTTCTGCTGGCAGGCGGCGCTCATTGCACTGGCAGGAGTGGCGCTTTCCGCATTTTTCCTGCATCTGGTCAGCCGTTCAAGCAGCCGCAATTCCGTTGTACACCAGAAAGCGCAGAATTCGCTGGTTGCTTCCGTTATTGAATTTGTGCGGGGAATTGCCGTGGTAAAGGCATATGGACAGGAAGGCGTTTCCGTAAAGGGGATAAAGGATGCTTTCCGTGAGCATCAGAACATTAATATTAAAATTGAGCTTGATTATGTGTGGCGTAACGGGCTGCACCAGATTTCCCTGAAACTGGCATCCGTGGGTATCGTGTTAGTAACGGCTGTCCTTGCCATGCAGGGAGAAATGGAACTTCCGGTTTTTTTGATGATGGCGGTTTTCTCTTTCGTATTGTTTTCGCAGGTGGAGCAGGTGCAGAATGGCGCCCACACCATGCAGTTGATTGAAACTGCGATGAATAAGCTGGAAGCAATTAAAAATGCAGAATTTATAGACACGGGAGCAGGGAATGCAGCGCCGGAAAACTATGATATTGCTTTTTCAGACGTAGATTTCAGCTATGGCAGGAACCGTGTGCTCCACAATGTCTCATTCCAAATCCCGCAGGGCAGCGCTGCGGCGATTGTGGGACCATCCGGGAGTGGGAAAACCACAATCTGCAGTCTCTTGGCAAGGTTTTATGATGTGGACAGCGGAAGCATTACGGTTGGCGGTACAGACGTGAGGGAATTTACCTGTGACAGTCTTTTGGGCAATGTCTCTATGGTGTTCCAGAATGTATATCTGTTCCGGGACACGATAAGAAACAATATCTGTTTTGGAAAGCCGGACGCTACGGAAGAAGAAATGATTGAAGCGGCAAAGAAAGCAAGGTGCCATGACTTTATTTCAGATTTGCCGCAAGGGTATGACACCATGATCGGGGAAGGCGGAGGGACGCTTTCCGGCGGTGAGAAACAGCGGATTTCCATTGCCCGTGCAATTTTAAAAGATGCGCCGATTGTGATTTTGGACGAAGCCACTGCCAGTGTCGATCCTGAAAATGAGCATCTGATTCAGGCGGCGATTTCCGAGCTTGCCAGAGGAAAAACATTGATTACCATTGCACACCGTATTGCTACCATCGAAAATGCAGACCAGATATTGGTTGTGGATAGAGGAAGGATTGTTCAGTGCGGCAGGCATCAGGAACTTGCTGCGCAGAAAGGAATTTACCGGAACTTTGTGGAAACAAGGGAACGGGCGGAAGGGTGGAGGATAACCGGAAACAAGTAAAAATTTTTATATTTGCATGATGTTCCCCCTTGACATCCGTAAAACTCTATATTATAATCCATAACATAGTTATGAAACGATGTTATGAAATGGAGGCGGTTACTTGGCAAAGCAGATTGAAGGCGTATATGAGCGTTTACTGGAATGTGCAGAACAGGAATTTTTGGAGAAGGGATATACGGAAGCGTCCCTGCGTAACATTGCCGCCAATGCGAATACCAGCACTAATTCCATTTATGTGCGGTTCAAGGACAAAGAAGGGCTTTTCACAGCTATCGTAGAGCCGGTGGTAAACAAATTGATGGAAACTTTTATCAATGTGCAGGAAACTTTTCACGGGCTTGACAAGGAAACCCAGTCCCGGCAGATGGGGCAGTATACAGAGGGCGAGATGGATAAAATGCTCGACTATATGTACGATAACCTGAATGCGTTCCGTCTGCTGCTTGACGCTTCCTATGGCACAAGGTTCCATAATTTTGTGGATGAGCTGGTGCGCATTGAAGTGGAGTACACGTATAAATATATGGAGGTTGTGGGGCGTCCGGCAGGAGTGGAGGATGCGATGGCGGAAAACCTGCTGCATATTGTGACCACTTCCTATTTTGAAGGGATGTTCGAGGTCATACGGCACGGGATGGGCAGGGAAGAGGCGAAAAGGTATATGCGCTTGCTCGGAAAATACCATCATACAGGATTTTCAGCAATTTTCTATCCTGACAGCGACTGAATACAGTTCCTAATCACTTGTGAAACAGGCTGCTTTTTCAGATATGTGGAATGGCAGCCTTAAAATAAAAACATAGGTTAGCGAAAACTAACCCAAAAAAGGAGGAATATATTATGCAAAAACAAAATCCGGTTCTTCGTTTATGGGAGCTTGGAGAAAAAGAACATGGCAGGCTGATACGGGCGGTTCTGTCTGCCTTTATCGGTGTGGCTGGCGGCATGGTCCCATACTTTGCTGCAGCGCAGATGATTATCCGCCTGCTGGCGGGGGATAAGGAACTGCCGGTTTACCTGACATGGCTGTGTGTAGGCTTTGCGGGATATGCGGTGCGTACTTTTGCTTATAATCTGGCGCTGTCCATGTCCCATAAAGCGACTTTTTCTGTTTTAAAGACGATCCGCCAGAAGATATTGGCGAAGCTCCCGAAACTTCCGCTTGGGACAGTTACAGATATGTCCAGTGGAAAGATGAAACAGATGATTGTGGACCATGTGGACAGCATGGAAACCACTCTTGCACACCTGCTCCCTGAACTGACGTCCAATGTCGCAGGACCTGTGCTGATTATTATATACCTGTTTGTCCTTGACTGGCGTATGGCATTGCTGTCCCTTGTTTCCATTCCGGCAGGCATGGTATTCATGATGACAGTAATGGGTTCTTATGGCAGGGATTATGAGGGGGCTGTGGAAACAACAAAGGAGATGAATGAAACGATTGTTGAGTATATCGGCGGCATAGAAGTGATCAAGACCTTTAATCAGGGGAAAAAGTCATATGCAAGGTTTACGGATAAGGTAAGGGCGAACGCATCTTATTACTATAATTGGATGAAAAAGTGCCAGTTCGGCATGTCCATGTCCTATGCGATTGTGCCTGCCACACTGATTACGATCCTGCCTGTGGGCTGGCTTCTGTACAGGGGCGGCAGCCTTCCGATGGATACTTTTATTACAGTGATTATTTTGTCTCTGGGGATTGCAGGGCCGCTCATTGCGGCAATGAATTTTGTGGACACACTGGCGCAGGTCGGAACCATCGTTGCCTCAGTGGATGAAGTCTTACAGGGTGAGGAACAGCATCACAGTGAAATGACCGTAAGCTTTGCAGGCAGGGATATATCGCTTCGGCATGTTTCTTTTGGTTATCATGACGATAAAGAAATTCTCCATGACGTAAGCATGGAAATCCCCGCAGGAACAATGACAGCCTTTGTTGGTCCTTCCGGCAGCGGCAAGTCTACGGCTGCCAAACTTATTGCAGGTTTTTGGGATGTGAAAGACGGCAGCATCACAATGGGCGGGCATGATTTGAGAGAAATCCCATTAGAGCAGCTTTACGACCAGGTTGCATTTGTATCGCAGGACAATTATCTTTTTGATGAGTCTGTCCGTGAGAATATCCGTATGGGCAGGCTGTCCGCTACTGACAGGGAAGTGGAAGAAGCAGCAGAGGCAGCGGGATGCGGCAGTTTTATCCGTGGGCTGGAAAAGGGATATGACACGCTGGTTGGCAGCGGCGGGGCGCACCTTTCCGGCGGGGAAAGACAGCGGATCGCCATAGCAAGGGCGATGCTTAAAAATGCGCCTGTTGTAATACTTGACGAGGCTACTGCCTACATTGATCCGGAAAATGAGGCGGTTATCCAGAAAGCAGTGGCAAAGCTGGTGAAAGGAAAGACGGTCATGGTGATTGCACACCGCCTGTCTACCATAACCGATGCGGATAAAATCGTTGTCATAAAGGATGGCAGAATTAAAGCGCAGGGAACCCATGAACAGTTATTGCAGGACAGCCCGCTGTATCATTCGATGTGGCAGGCGCATATCGGGGCAAAGGATGGTGATGCGGCATGATTAGTACATTCAAAAAAATATGGCAGTTTGCAGGGAATGAAAAGGGGAATATCAATAAATCTGTGGCAGTAAGTTTTCTGAATGCGGTTTTCCATATGCTGGAGGTCAGTGCGATTTATTTTGTCATAGCCGCTTTGACGGATGGAGAGCAGGGGACAAAAACAGCATGGATTTCGCTGGCATTTATAGCTGCCAGCATTATTGGAAATGCAGTGACAAACCGTTTTTCAAAGCTGCAGCAGACACACGCAGGTTATTTCATGGCGGCAGACAGGAGGGTTCTGATTGGAAACAAGCTGAAAAGCGTGCCTATGGGATTTTTTAATGAGAACAGCCTGGGGGAAGTTACAGGCGTATGCACGACGGTGCTTGGAAATATTGAAATGATGGTGCCTATGGTATTGGTCAACATTATGGGCGGTTTGATTGGTACGGCAGTGTTTACCCTTATGATACTGGTTTTTGACTGGAGGATTGGGCTGATAACGGTTGCGGGGATTGTTTTATATCTGTTGATCGTGTCCTCTATGGAGAAAAAATCCGCTGCCATTGCTCCCAATGCACAGAAATCGCAGACAGCTTTAGTGGAGGCAGTGTTGGAGTATGTGCAGGGTATGGGTGTTATTAAGTCTTTCAATCTAAGCGGGAAGGGTGATAAAAAATTGCAGGGCGCTTTGGAATTTAACCGCAAGAGCAATCTGGACATGGAGAGGCTGCTGACGCCCTATTCTATTTTTCAGGAACTGTCTTTGCAGGCAGCGGGGATTGGAATGATGCTTGCGGCAATATTGTTTTGGATAAATGGCACGATGCCGCTCGCCAATGCGCTGATGGTCATTATCATGTCATTTTTAGTGTTCGGTCAGATTAAGCTGTTCGGGATGGGAATCTCCATGCTCCGGCTGGCAGCAGGCAGCATTGACAGAACTTTACAGACAGAGGATATGGAACAGATGGATGAAAGGGGCAGGGAATTACAGACAAAATCCCATGACATTGAATTTCAGAATGTGCGTTTTTCTTATGAGAATAAGGAAATCCTTCACGGCATCAATGCAGTGCTGCCAGATAAGTCTACAACGGCAGTCATTGGTCCATCCGGTTCCGGCAAGACCACGCTCTGTAACCTGATTGCCCGGTTTTGGGATGTGGACAGCGGCTCGGTCAAAATCGGTGGCAGGGATGTAAAGGATTATACACTGGAGTCCCTGATGGAACAGATCAGCATGGTGTTCCAGAATGTCTATCTTTTTGCTGACACCATTGAGAACAATATTAAGTTCGGAAAGCCTGACGCAACACATGAGGAGGTAGTGGCAGCGGCAAGGAAAGCCTGCTGTGATGATTTTATTGAAGCCCTTCCGGATGGGTACAATACCGTTATTGGAGAGGGCGGGGCTTCCCTTTCCGGCGGTGAGAAGCAGAGGATATCCATTGCCCGTGCCATGTTAAAGGATGCGCCGATTGTTATATTTGATGAAGCGACGGCAAATGTTGATCCGGAAAACGAAGACCGTCTGCAGAAGGCGATTGAGGAACTGACAAAAGATAAGACAATCATTATGATTGCCCACAGACTGAAAACGGTGCAGAATGCAGACCAGATTCTTGTAGTGGACGATGGGAATATTGTGCAGCGGGGCAGGCATGAGGAACTGATTGGGAAGAAAGGAATCTATGCGGATTTTGTACTTGGACGGAAAGAAGCTATTGGCTGGAAAATGAATGTAATCTGATGGAAATATACTTTTTATAAAATTACAGAGAAAAGGAGGATATTGTTATGGCAAAAACAACAGATACCCGGACGCAACTGTTGACGGCTTCACCGTTTCAGCTTATGCTTTCATTGAGTATTCCGGCAATTATCGGTATGGTGGTTGTGGGGCTATACAATTTTATGGACAGGGTGTTTGTAGGGCAGTTAATTGATGAAGTGGCAATGGGGGCGGTGTCCGTTTCTTATCCGTTTACCCTGATTAATACAGGAGTTTCTACATTGATTGGGGTTGGCTCTGCATCTGTTTTGTCCCGTGCGGTTGGCAAGAAGGATCAGGGCACGATTGATAAGATCATGGGAAACCTGATTGCACTAAATCTTATTCTTGGGGTTATCATTACGATTACAGGGATGATATTTACACGCCCGATTTTAGGGTTTAGCGGCGCAGAGGGAGAAATCTTAAATAATGCGGAAGAATATCTTAGGATTATATTTGCAGGTTCTTTGTTTGTGAATTTTGCGCGATCAGCTAATATGATTATGCGTGGGGAAGGGATTCTGAAAAAGGCAATGCTGATTACCGGAACAGGAGCCGTGCTGAATATTATCCTTGATCCGGTTATGATCTCATTGATGAAAACATGGGGGAACGGAGTAGAAGGCGCAGCTTATGCGACGGTCATCTCGCAGATAGTTACAGCAACTATTACATTATGGTATTTTCTGAAAAAAAGTAAAATGGTGCGCATACATAAAATCCGTGTGGAAGGTTCCCTGCTTTCAGAAATCTTTGGGGTCGGCGTTTCTGCCATGCTGATGCAGGTAATGACTTTAGTGCAGCAGACAGTTCTCTACAATGTGGCATCCAGATATGGCGGTGAGACGTGGCAGATTATTTTGGGCGCTGCATTAAGCATACAGTCCTTTACGCTCATACCGCTTTGGGGAATGAGCCAGGGCTTCCAGCCAGCCGCCGGAACAAATTTTGGAGCAAAACAGTATGACCGGGTAAAGCAGATGACAAAGTCTTTTTCAATTGGAGCTACGGCTCTTAGCCTGATATTCTATGTTCCGATACAACTGGCACCGGGAACTATACTTTCATGGTTTATTAAGGATAAAGATATTGTGGGGCAGGGGGTGGCGGATTTCCGTATCCTGTTCAGCACCTATATTTTATTAGGGTTTGTACTTATGGTTATTACGCTTATGCAGTCTTTAGGAAAAGCGTCCAAAGCAAGTATATTAGTTATGATGCGCCAGATTGTCCTTTTTGTCCCGCTGGCAATACTTCTGCCTATGGTTGGGGGATTAGGGATTGACGGCGTATTCCTTGCCCCGGCATTGACAGATCTGGTTGTAATGGTTCTGGCGGTATTCCTGCTTATGGGAGAGTTCCGCAATATATCGAAGCTGGCTTCACAGAGGAAATGATGGAAAGGCTTGGTTGGGAAAACATGGAAGGTTGAAGGGAATAAGTGAGAGAGCATTACTACTGGAAGTAGTTTATCTTTCAAAGGCGTTAGGTTTAAGGCTTAACGCCTTTTTAGCGCTTTAACAGTGACAAAATGCATTTTTTCATGGCTTCATAGCTTTCAGGGCTGATGTCATGCTCCATTTTGCAGGCATCTGCAGCAGCAATTGCAGGATCTACACCCAAATACACGAGCCAGTCTGTCAGCAGATTGTGGCATTCATAAACCTTTTCCGCAAGTTCTTTTCCGGTTTCTGTCAGGCTGATATATCCATCACTGGATACAGTGATATAATTTCGGTTTTTAAGATTTTTCACTGCAACGCTCACACTTGGTTTTGAAAAGTCAAGTTCATTTGCCACATCTATAGATCGCACGGCAGGTAAGCGCCTGCTTAATATCAATATGGTTTCTAAATAATCTTCAAGAGATTCCTCTGATTTATGTTGAATATATCCCATTACTTTTTCTCCTTACACTGGTTTTTAATAGTATTTTAACACTTGAGCGACAGGTTTTCAAGTTTTTGACAATGACATAGATTTTCTGGATTTGTATAAAATTGGAGATATATTAAGCAATGGTTGCCGAAAAAGAGATAAAAAGAATACGCAGGAGTAAAATGAGCCGCTGATATAATGTTTGGTGTATATCAAATTCTTAGAAAGGAACTGATAGATAACACATGTTAAAAATTGGTGGACTGGTATCATTCTATGTCAGTAATTATACTATCAGATAACAAGTGTAACTATTAGTGACGGCGGTGGAAAATGGAATTAAAAAGATTTGGTCAGAAATTAAAGGAAAAGAGAAAGCAAAATGGCTATAGCTGTCAGGAGCTGGCGGATATGTGCCATGTGAATCAGGGGTATATACGCCAGATGGAAGCAGGGCATAAATGCCCAAGTATGCCGCTGATTTTCAGCATGTGTGATATTCTAAAGACTTCACCTAATTACTTGTTTGAATATGAGGAGGAAAGCATTGATAAGGAGATTCGGTCAAGGATAAATAAACTGTTGCCAGAGCAGAAGGAGGAATTGCTGTATATGTTGGATGCATATATTAAATACCATGAGATGAAAGGGTAAGTGTGTGCAGCGGCAAATGATAAAGGCATCAGGCAGCCATATATTATCATATATTCTGTTTCAGTTGAAGCAGATTTTTTTAAGAGTATTGGTTAGAAAAAACTAACTGGAAAGGGGAGAATATGTTTAAGGTAGCCATATGTGATGATGATAAAAATTACCGTAGAATTGTGAAAGAAACGGTCAGCAGATATAGCAGTAATATAGGGGAAATTGTCTTTGATGAATATTCCTCCGGGGAAGAATTACTGGCGGATATTTATCAAATGCACAACCTGTTATTTCTGGATATTCAAATGGCAGAAATGGACGGGAATGAAGCGGCAAAGGAATTTCGGACTGCCAATAAGAGTGCGGTTTTGGTTTTCTGTACAAATTACCAGGAGCCTACAACAGAATCATTTAAAGTCCAGCCATACAGATATATTATGAAAGATTTTAGTGACCGGATGTTGACGGAAGAAATGCCGGATATTTTAAATGAAATGATGGCACGCTCAGAAATTTTGTATTTAACCATTACAGAGGATGGGAAAGTAAGCAGGATTCCGGTTGACCAAATTCTATACGTTTCTATGGCAAAGCGTGGGGCAGTCATACATAAGTATTCTAATGCGCCTGACAAGGAAACAAGCTGTCGGGAGACGGTTGGGGAATTATATGGGCAGTTGTCAGAGATGGGATTTGCATACGCCCATAACAGTTATATTGTTAATATGGCCAATATTATCCACATAAGCAAAAACGTCATTACTTTAAAAGATAATACAGAACTGAATATATCACGCTCAAGAAAAGTTCAGTTTGACGAGGCATTTTCAAATTTTTTACATAAGAGGTATAAGAGAAGATGAAAACAATCTGGATATTGGAACGGCTATTGTTATGCAGTTTTGAAATTTATATGCTTTATGATTTAGGAAAAAGTATTCTGGATGTGAAAATGAGAAAACATTTGAGGCTGCTGTCCGCCTTATTATGCGTCATAGCCTTTACAGTTATAAACAGCTTTCAGGATTCCAGAATAAACCTGGTTTGCGTTCCATTGATTTATTTGTCTTTTTCCATTTTAAATTTCAAAGGAACCGTTTTAAAGAGGGGCTGTGTAGCCGTAGTTTACTATATGCTGGCAATCATACCAGAGTTTATATTTGCCATACTGATAAATATAGAAAGTATACGGAGCGAGTCATGCAGAGGTTATCACGATTTGGATGAATTACTGCTTATCGCCCAGATGAAGGCTGTTACTTTTATTTTAGTTAAGATTATCGGGCATATCCATAAAAAGAGGGATTTTGAAAACCTGAATGACCGTATTTTCCTATCACTGCTTGTACTCCCGTTGTCTACGATATTCCTTATGGTTGGAATATTTTATTCGGACATACATATTGTGGAGGCGAAAAGGGTAGTGCTTATGGTTGGTGTATCCCTTCTTTTATTTTCCAATGCGTTTATGTTTTATCTTTTTGACAAGATGGTGGATCATGCGGAAAATGCGGCAAAACTGGAAAATTTATATATAAAAAGTAAACTGGAAAACCAGCATTTACAGCACATTGAGAAGGTTGACAGAGGATACCGTGATTTCATGCATGATGTAAAGAAATATCTTAGGGCTGCGGCGGAACTTGTAGCAACCGGAAGTAATTCAGAGGCATTAGAAGTATTTAGCGAACTGGATATAAAGATTACGGAAAGCAGGCATACATCATATTGCGGCAACAAGATTCTGGATGCTATTCTGACAGAAAGAAAATTCAAAGCCGACGAATTAGGCATAGAATATAGGGTAGACGTGCAGCAGGAAGTGCCTGTTGACTTCATGGCAAACATGGACCTGATTTCGATTGTTGGAAATCTGATAGACAATGCATTAGAAGCGGCGGTCAAAGTTTGTGGGGAAAAGTATGTGGATGTCAATATGTTTACCCAAAATGAGGGACATTTCCTGATACTTGAGGTGAAAAACAATTTTGCAGAGTCTCCCGTTATCGGTGCAGACGGTTTCATTACAAGCAAGAAGAATAAAAGGGAACATGGGATTGGAATACATACAGTGGAAAAGATTGTGAAGAAATATAATGGAAAACTGGAAATTAAAGTAGGCGTAAATGATTTTACTGCATCTATCATATTCCAGATATAAAGAACTGGCAGCGGATCGTATCGGTCACTGCTATTTTTTTCTGCCTTGTGCAAAAATTTCCGAGTTAGGTGTCAAATTTGCCAACCGTCTTGAACGCAGTCAATGAATGTAGTATAAAAGGAATGAAATTATATTTATGTAAAGGAGACAGAGAAATATGCAGAAATTAGTGAAAAAAAACAGGTTTGGTTTTATGGGAATTGTTAATTGTCTGGCTATGGCGCTGGTTGCCTGCACAGCAAACGCAGCCTGCTCTTGGATTTTTGGACAGCCGGAGGAACCGGAAGAGGCGAAACGCAAGAGGAAGTTCTAACATGCCTGAAAGAATAGCCGGATGGCTGTTTGATTTCCAATGCAGGAAAGGAAGGCTGAGTGAAGAACAGCGCAAGTTATATGTGTACGCCTATAATCTGTTAATCAGCAGAGCGGTTGTTTATGCGCTGCTCTTACTGGCGGGGCTTTTATTGGGGAATTTAAAAGAAATGGCTTTATTCCTGCTGGCATTTATCCCTCTGCGTCAGTATGCAGGCGGTGTGCATTTTGAAAGGGCGGGTAATTGCATTGCGGCGTCCAGTATTCTGATTTGCCTGTCAGGACAGTATTTAAAATATTATCCTGAAATCCCCCTGCCACTGTTTTTTGTATGGATTGCAGCAGCCTTTATCATCATAGCGCTGGCTCCGGTAGGGTGTGCCAATAAGAAGCTTGTGCCGATAGAGCAAAAAGTTTACAAAAGGCGTACAAGGATAGTATTTTGTATAGAGTGCGCAGTGCTTATGGTTAGTTATTTTATGGATTGCATTTGGATTTCAAAAGGCATCATGCTTGCACAGGCGGTTCTGGCTGTCAGTATCATGTTAGGATGGATAAAAGAAAATTTTTTTTAAGCATGGGGTTAGTAAAAACTAATCCCGTGCAGGAGAAACATATGAATGGGGATACCTTAGTAAACGAAATAGACATAGAAAAATCATATGAGGCTGTGGCAAGACCATTCAATTTTAAAAAAGTTAAAGAATTGATAGCTCTGCTGCAGCAATTTCCCAATTCTGATTCCAATAAGGAACACTCTCGGCAATACCAAAATTTCAGGAGGTGATGTGCCAGGCAGGATTTTTTGATTTTCAAATAAGGCAACTGTTAACACTTGTCTGCTTACCGATATGGAAAGACTGTCATTAGTTAATCAATGGTTTTAAGTTTCGGATATACTGGTGCTGATGAATCTTATCGGTGACCATGACCGTAACTAATTGGGCGATTCCAGCCAGCAGAAGATCCGCATGGAGTGTTTTCTCATTCTGTCTTTTGCGCTTCGTCACATAGAAACTATCCTTGAAATGGTTAATGTATTTTTCTACATTAACCCGGATTTTATAGGTGCTGTTTCGGATAGACATATATCATTCTGCCACAGGAGGATGTGGTACAAGGATTTTCAAAATGGTTGACTCGCTTGGAGCCTCTCCCGTGTCTTTATTGTATCCCATTTCATTTTCGGTCATACAAACTTCATGGTAGGCAGGCCGCAGCGTAAATGGGATTTACTCCTTTCCTGTTTCATTAGCAGGGATGGAGCGTTGGGACAGCAAGGGATTCATTCTTCATTCACAACATAATCCGTTCCTTCGATTTCGAACTTGTTTTTTAGTGAAATATAGGCTGCTTCAAAGGAGGCTTCCTGTAAAAGGTATTTGTATGTTTCAATCGAATCAAAGGCAGTGTCCCCAAGAAAGGTTCTGGGGTTGATGAGCGGATGTTTTTGAAAAAAATCTTTCAGAACTGGGATCAGCGCTTTGGAATCGGTAAGGAATTTGTCTTCATCGGGGGAATCTGTTTTTTTCAAAACGATAATATCAGGATAGCGGCAAGGAAGTCCCTATTGTAAAAGGTGATATCCCTGACAATACCAAGCCCGTTGGTCACAATGCCAAACTTATAGGTGTAGCAGAAATGCCCATTGATATACATCTGCTGAATGGTGTGATTGGAAGCGACAATGGGAAGGCATGGAGCCATAAGCGGCTTTATAAGGGTCATAGAAATCATTCAGCCCCTGGCTTTCTTAAAGGCCTTTAACTGCTTGATGATCCGGTTTGCATACTTGGGGTCATTTTCAGTCATCTAGGCTTCAATATCGGATGTATCAAACAAAGACATAGAAGCTTTTGCAGCATCAATGCGTTGGCATATCGGTTCAGTCAGGTCAACAAGACCATTGAACATGGATTGTAAGTCCAAAAGGAGATTACTTCTGATACAGAGACATCATCTGCTTCTGTGGAAGAAGATAAGACACATGAAGTATCAGAAGAAACAGAGGAAGAAGTGGTTTCCGAGGAAAGTATGGATTATACCGTTCGTCTTCTGTATGGAGCAATAAAGACAATATAATAGGCTATTTGTAAAACCAGTCATATGAAAATCCCCACGGTCGGCGGAGCGTCGAAAGTGAGGGCATTTTTCAGAAAATAAAATAATAAAAACAGCCAAATTTAGAAGAATATAAAAAATCAATTTTGTAGAAAAAGATAGAAAATGCTTTTTTATACCGTAAGTTTTCATGGAAATCTTGACAGATAAAAAATGGTGTGCTAAACTGATAACTGTATTATCGGTAGTGAAATTATCAGTAATAATATTTTTAATCAAGCGAGGTGATGGAATGTCAGTACCAGACAAGTCGATTGACCCGAAACTTTTAGAAAGCGCAAAGAAAGAATTTCTGGCAAACGGCTTTGAAAAAACTTCATTGAAGGCAATTTGTGACGGCGCAGGTGTCACGACAGGTGCATTGTATAAGCGGTATGAGAGCAAAGAAGATTTGTTTTCAGATGTGGTAGCACCCGTTATCCGGGATTTGAACGGGATCATTGACAAGAAAAGCAGCATTGGCGTAAGTGCTCTGACTGATAAGGAGCTTATAGATGCGTGGAATATGAAAAATGGCGAGATGGAGTGGTGGTTCCGCTTTTTATACGAGCGGAGGGAAGGATTCGTGCTTCTCATCTGTCGGGCAGAGGGGACGGAGTATTCCAACTTTCAGCACGACTGGGTAGAGAAGATGAGCGCTAATACGGGAGCCTATCTGGAAGAAGCGGTAAAACGTGGGCTGGTAGCTTCAGCGGTTTCCAAAGAGGAGCTGCACATTTTGCTGTCCGCATTCTGGACAACGATTTATGAGCCGTTTATCCATGACTTCACATGGGAGCAGATTGAGGAGCACTGCAGTGTCGTGTGCAGGTTTTTTGACTGGCGCAGGGCTTTGGAAATGAAAGAGGAGAAACCGGTTAAAAACGGATGACAGGGCAGGACGAATCCAGCAATAGTGGCTACTTTATATAGCGGACATTTTTATCCGCTATATTTTAGGGATATGGATTAGATAACGCTAACCCATATATGCAAGGCAAATTTTTGCGAAAAGAAAAATGAAGTATGAAAAAAGAAATGATTAGACCGCCGTTTTAGCGGCATATATCAGGCAAAACTGATAATTGAATTATCAGAAACGGAAAATCAAGTTAGAAAGGGTTGACAGATGCAACAAAAAGTATTATCTTTATGATGAGTTAGTTACAGCTAACTAAAAGAAATAAATTTTTTCAACAACTGTTGCAACTGACTAGCATTAGTGAGAGGTGGCGAATATGCAAAGAAAAAACAGTTTAGGATTTCTTCTTAAAGAAATGGGAGCCTTCAAAATTACTATGGTGATTAGCATTATCATTGCGGCAGGCAGTTCTTATGTTAGCCTCAGAGCATTTACTTATATTTATAAGGCTGCTGAAGAAGTGCTAAAAAACATAGGTGATGTTTCGCAGATTAATGCGGACTGCATTAAGGATGCGGGAAAACATATTATTTTCTGCGTATCCGGGGCTTACGGTCTGTATGGACTGGCGCTTTTGTTTTCACATATTACTGCTTTTAATACAGCAGCAATACTTAAGCGAAAACTGCTGAAACATTTAGGAACTGTGCATCTGGGATTTTTTGATGCACATCCAAGTGGAGAGCTTAGAAAGCTTATAGAAAAGAATACTGACGCACCAGAGACTTTGATTGCTCATCAGATTCCGAATACAGCTCAATCTGTAGCACTCCCGGTTTTTCTTGCAATATTTATGTTTAAGTACAACGTCTGGATGGCTATTGCCTGCATTATTCCAGCGGTAGTTGGTTTTGTAATGATGATGTCAATAATGATGGGCGGAGGCAGCGAATTCGTTCATACTTATCAAAAGGCTTCTGCAGATATGTCCGCAGCCTGTGTGGAATACGTTAGAGGTATTCCTGTAATGAAGACATTTGGTCAGACAGCTGATTCGTTTAAAAGATACAGAACAGCTGTAGAGGGATTTGCGGATTACGTTTTGAAATTTGCTCTTTCTATGATAAATGCCGACAGTTCTTACAACACGGCTATCAACAGCACGTTTATAACCCTGGTACCAGTAGCTCTATGCTTGTTCAAAAATGCTACTGATACATCAAATGTTATTTTGAATTTCATATTTTTTGCATCAATGATTCCGATGTCTGTAACTATATTAAAGAGAATCATGAACAATTCTTCTGAAACTATTATCGTTGACGAGGCCATGGAAGCACTGGAAAAGATTTTTAACGAAGAGTCTCAGGATTTTTCGGGCAATAAGGTGCCTGAAAACTATGATATAAGCATTAAAAATGTCAAGTTCAGGTATAGCCAAGACACGGATTGGGTATTGAATGGTGTGTCAATTGAAATTCCTGCCAACAGCAATGTGGCATTTGTAGGTATGTCCGGAGGCGGAAAGAGTACTATTGCAAGCCTGATCGGACGATTCTGGGACGTCAATGAAGGCTCTGTTGAAATTGGCGGATGCAAAATCAGCGACCTTTCAAAGAGAGGCTTGGATGAAACGATGAGCGTCGTATTCCAGGAGAGTACATTGCTTAAAAAATCTATTGCTGAAAATGTTGCATTATATAAGCCTGACGCATCAAGAGAGGAAATATTGAATGCTCTTCATCATGCCCAGTGTGACGATATATTGGCGAGATTGCCAGAAGGAATCGACACAGTTTACGGCTCCAAGGGGACATATTTCTCAGGTGGAGAAATTCAGCGTATAGCAATCGCAAGAGCTATTCTTAAGGATGCGCCGATCACTATATTGGATGAGGCAACTGCATTTGCGGATGCAGAAAATGAGTATCTAATCAGAAAGGCATTGGAAAAACTTTTGGCGGACAAGACTGTTATTATGATTGCTCATAGAATGCAGACTGTTAGAAACGCAGATATTATCTGCGTTATAAAAGACGGACAGATAATTGAAAAAGGAAACCATGATGAACTGATGGCTTTGAATGGCAACTATAAAAGAATGGTTGATGAATATGATAAAGCTGTCACATGGAAAATAGGACGAAAGGAGATTCCAAATGCTTAAAAAGATGTATCACTTGACTAACGAAGGCGCCAACGCTTTACATAGAGCATCAATATGGATGACTCTTTTTGAATTGGCTTGTTCATGTGCAGCCCTGCCTGTTTTATATGTCTTATATGAAATGCTGCAGGTATACACAGGAAAGATGGAGGCAACCACAAGTGCTATTGTATATATAGTCGTTTCTGTGATAATTGTTGCGATTTGTTTTTTGCTTTACAAAAAGATGTACAAGGTAAAATATATTGCAGCTGGACAAGAAAACAATCATCTTAGAATGGCTGTTGCAGACAAGATTAGAAAGCTGCCAGAGGCATTCCTGAGTAAAAAGGATCTTAGTGATTTATCATCCACAATAATGGACGATATAGGCACCATTGAAGGTGTTCTTACCAACTCGGTGGCAGAAACTGTTGGAGGTATTGCTTCTGGAGTGATTACAATTATTGCTCTTGCTTTTGTAAATCTTAAGCTTGCTTTATGCCTGGCCAGCTGCCTTCCGTTGGCGGCTATTGCCATGGGACTCAGTCATACAGTTTCAGGAAAAACCCACGAAAAGAACAGATATCTAAAACTGAATGTTTCAGAGGGTATTCAGGAATATCTGGAAAACATAAAAAGTCTCCGTGGCTCGGATACAATGGATGTTTATCAGAACAACATGGATCATAGAATCAACAGAATCATACCAAGGCTGGTACTGTTTGAATTTTTATCAGGAATGTGTATTTCAGTAGCATATAACGTTATGCGATTGGGTATAGGTTTTGTGGCTATTCTGGGTGCCAAAATGCTGGCTGGCGGTGAAATATCACCTTTTGTATTTTTGCTGTTTTTGCTTATGTCAGTAAGGGTATATGAGCCACTATCACAGGCTCTTGAAACAGCTGGCGCACTTATAGCATCAAGTGTTGCTGCCGGCAGAATTAATGAAATAGTAGAGCATCCTGAAATGAGTGGTTCTTCGGACTTTGAACCACAGGGATATGACATTGAGTTTAAGGATGTAGATTTTGGATATGACGATGAGCAGGTTTTAAGCAGGGTGTCATTTGTGGCAAAGCAGGGTGAGTACACTGCCTTGGTTGGACCTTCTGGAAGTGGCAAGAGTACTGTTGTTAAGCTTGCTGCCAGATTCTGGGATATCAACAAAGGAAAAATCATGGTGGGCAATGAGGATGTGTCCGAGATTGCTCCAGAGACATTGTTCAAGATGTTTTCTATTGTTTTCCAAGACGTAACGTTGTTCCATGACACCATCTACAACAACATAAAAATTGGTAATAAAAATGCCACAAGAAAGATGGTTTTAAAGGCAGCTGAGGATGCTCGGTGTATGTCCTTTATTGAGAAATTACCAAATGGAATTGATACGGTGATTGGTGAAAATGGTCATACATTATCAGGTGGTGAGAGACAGAGACTATCCATTGCAAGAGCGTTTTTGAAGGATGCACCAATTATCCTTCTAGATGAAAGTACAGCATCACTTGATCCAGAGACAGAAACCAGTATTCAGCTTGCTTTGGAGCGACTTACTAAGGGAAAAACAGTTCTTATGATTGCTCATAGATTAAGAACTATTGAAAACTGTGATTGTATTGTGGTTCTTGAAGATGGAAAAGTTGTGGGAAATGGTAAACATGAGGAACTCATGAACAACTGCAAGTGCTATCAGAAGATTCACAATTACCAAAGAGAATCAAACGTATAAGTATGATTCAGTTTAGGAGAAAACAATATGGAAATAAGTCATATTTTATATAAGGTTGACAATCTTAAGGTTGGAGCGGAGTTGTTCGAGGACAGGGGTTTTAAGGTGGAATATGGAAGTCCTAAAAATCCTCATAACGCCTTGGTTTATTTTAATGATGGTTCTTATATAGAAATTATTCAAAATATGGGATTTACAAAGCCTTTGGCATTTATTCTTAGAAAGATAGGATATAAAGATTTCGTTGATGGAATGCTGAAGCAGGAAAATAGTCCAGAGGGATATATAAGAATTGCATTTGAAAACGAAGATGATTCCTTTTTCAGAGAGAAAAGTATCCTTGACCAATTGGGGCAAAAGTCAGTTATCGTTCCAATAAAGAGAAAGGATATCAAAGGAGATGTGTTGCAATGTAAATGCCTGTTTCCATTCAATGCTAGTTATCCTTTTGTAAAATCTAAGTTTTTGAACTTTAGCGAGCGAGATATAAAACATCCAAATGGCGCTGTTGGTATAGGTGCTGTTGAATACCATACATCATGGGAGATTATTGATTATATAGAACGTCTCGGTGGATGCACCAACCTAAAGCTTCAGGTTGGTGATGAAAAGATAGATGTTAATTTCATCTATGCATAATAAATAATATTTAAGAGAGGTATAAAAAATGAGTTCTGTCGCAAAAGAAAGTAACAAACTAAATGGAAAAGATTTAATGAATATAGGTATTTTTACAGCTATATTTTTGTTTGTAGAGATAATTGTTGCCTGTGTGTTGGGGGTATTTCCAATGGGGTTCTTATTAATATCTATAGCGGAAGCATTAATACTTAGTATTCCAATGATGCTCTACTACAGCCGTATCAAGAAATTTGGTATGCTTCTTATTATGACAATTGTAAATGGAATTATTATGATTGTTACTGGTATGGGTGTTGATGCTTTGAGAATTGGTGTTTTTATAGGCCTTCTTGCTGAGCTTGTTTTGAGATGGGGAAAATACCAGAGTGCATCTAAGAGTATTATTTCTTACGCTGTATTCAGCGAAATTGCTGTAACAAATTATGTTCATTGGTTATATGCAAGTGAAGAATGGCTTGCAGGCCAGACTACTACTTATGGAACTGACTTTGTTGAGGGAGTTTCAGGAAGCTTTGCTAAAGGATGGGTATTTCCAGTAGTTGTTGTGGTTACTTTTGTAGCAGGTATTCTTGGTGGTTTGCTTGGTAAAAAGGTACTTAAAAAGCATTTTGAAAAGGGCGGATTATTATAATGGATACAGTTTTAAGAAGAAAAAAAGCTGGTGCAGCCCAGTTATATCTTGATCCTAGAACAAAGCTACTTTTGTGTATCACTGTTTCAATGGTTATGTTTGCAATGGATAGCGTAGGAATATTCAAATATATTATTCCTTTTATAGTCGTTGTGCCTTTGATTTTTGTGGCTATAGTCAAAAGCCCATTAATAGCTTTATGGTATGGATCTATGTATGTTATCGCTATGATTGTGCCACCCCTATTGGTGCCATATTTTCCTATAGCAATAAATGTGCTGTTTACTGGAGTGATTGTGACAATGACAAAGATAATTCCGGGAATGTCTATGTTTATCTTTTTGATTTCAACCACAAGCGTTGCAGAGTTCATTGCAGCTATGGAAAAAATGAAGGTTCCAAAGGTATTTATTGTTCCTGTTTCTGTAATGTTCAGATTCTTCCCTACCATAATTGAGGAATATGGAAGCATCAGAGATGCAATGAGCCTAAGGGAAGTTGGAAGCCTTAGAAAACCTATACAGATGCTGGAATATAGAATGGTTCCCCTTCTGGTTTCAATTACATCAATAGGAAATGACTTGTCTATATCAGCTCTGACCAGAGGGCTGGATGCTCCATGTAAAAGAACAAATATGTGTTCAATAGGCTTTCATATTCAGGACTACATAGCGATTATTGTATCTGTATCAATTTTGGTGCTTATGGCTGTAGCACTAATATGGGGAATTTAAGAGTAGTCTCGGAAACTAATGTATAAAAAACAAAATTTTAAACGTTTACTGAAACTACCATGTAGATTTATCTTTGTGTCTGAAATTGAACCGAGTAAATGAAGGGAAGGCGCACTTGTCTAAGCCATCACAAAGTGGTGACTTTTAGAAGACGTGGATTATGATAGTTTATTAGGTAGCTTTCGTTTTCTGAACTTTTAGCTGGGCATCCAGATGAATGTTGATGCCGACAATCATAGTAAAGAAAGAGTATCTTTAGTTTCGGCATAAGTGGCACCTCCGAAAAAAGATTTTCTTTTAACGAAGGGCGAAGCCCCAAATTTTGAAGAGTTTGTCAATGCTTTTTTGAATCTTTCCAAAGTTAATTGAAATAAAGCTTTTGTCAAATGGAAAAACAT
>CANSYK010000042.1 GCA_947651225.1 uncultured bacterium
CTTTTTTTTCCTGACAAGCCTGCGGTACTTTTTTGGCTTCTTTTTTACTTTTTCATCCATATAGATTCCTGCATTCCAATGAAGCACCTGCATCTTCTCCCTTCTGAAATTGTCTTTCTACAGTTCCTTATTGTATTACTTCTAACAAGAGCTGTTTGGAAGCATATTTTTCCGCTTCATCATCACAAGAGGATAATGCACTCATAATATAATCTGCCACTTCCTGTGCTGAAGTGAAAAACACTGGCATTTTCTCTAAAGTATTTGCCATTACAGCCCTGCGCAGCATACGGCTTTTTCCCTGGAACAGAGCTTTACATTCTGCAATCAGAGAATCTGCCGCCTCTTCTGCTATCTGTTCTGTCACCTTTTCTTCCAATGCCTGCTCTCCCAAATCCGCAAATACACTGTTAGAAGTCAGTAAAAATAAGTCTTTTAAAATCGTGAAGGCTTCTGAAAGTCCTAGCTCGTCAATGACTTCTTTCTGGCTTTCCGCAATGCTCTCCAAAGCAGCTCCTGCAATATTCAGCCCTTCATAAAGTTTTTCCTGTTTTCCCTCAATGGAAACAAACTGTTCCCCAAGCCAGTACAATTTTTCTTCTTCTGTATTTAATTCTGCCCCTTTTTTATCATTCCAAACTTCACTGTCCTTTTGTAAAAACAGTGAATTAATGCCCCGAACCACAAGATTGGCAGTATCCATCTCTTTCTCTTCCTCCTCATAGGAAGCTGTCACAAAGATAGTATACATCTCATTAATCAACTGACCAAGCTGCATATATAAATCTGAAATATCATTCAGACGGGACGCATTGATACGAATTTTCTCTGCATAAATGTCATAGGTTTTCTTATCAATATTTTCATAATCAAGACTGGCAAGCTCTTCTAAAACGGGAATAAACTCAGTAAAATATTTCTCCATATTTTCATCCCGATACAACATCGCATTTGTTCGGAACATATAAATAAAACCATCCAGCGAACTTTTATCACTTCCTTTATAAACGGAAATACTGTTCTTAATCAATTCAAAATACTTGCCTCTTGTCATGCGCATAGGAAGCTGTCCAATCACAAAACGAATATTATCATTAATTGTCACATTATCCTGTGTGGAAAAAATGAACTTCACAAGTTCCTGCGCAAATACACTGTCCTCCGGTAAAAGCTCTAAATCTTCAAAACGGTATTGCACACGGTTTAAAATATACTCATAAACCACAAACTGGTCTACATAAGCCGTAATGACCTGCATACGGTCTACTACTCCCTGACGCAGTTTTAAAAGCTCCGCAGCAAAAGCCCCTCTCTCTTCTTTGGATGGTTTCTGCTCAAAAAAGGCATCCACAATCTCATACAGTTTATCCGCTGTATCTTTTGCTGAAGCAATATAAGGATTAATTCCTTCGGAAACCATCTCATAAAACAGATAATATTCCATCATCATTTTTACTCTGGCATATTTACTGTTTAACTGCATATATTGCTTTATATATTCTGGAAGCAACTCTTTTACATTTTTATTCTTTTCCAAATCCCTGACACAATTTCTGATTTTACTGCTCATATTTTACCTCATTTCTACACAATTCCTGACTGCCGCCTGTACTGATAAAATTGTCAACAGTCCCCAAAGTTACCATTCTCAGCTGTACTTTTCTATAAAGTCAGCACCCAGGAACTAAACCATCGCAGATACTTATCCACGTATTCACCTCTAACCGGCGTACCAGTAAGTACCGGATAGAACATCACAAATACCACAACTGCCAAAGCTGCATAGACATACATCGCATTCTTCCATTTTGGCTTGATTTCCACAATACGTTTCATACAATATCCGATCATAAGAGCCACAAAAGGAACACTTGGAAAATAGTGGTAAATAAATACAACTCTTCCAATCAGCACCCATGGAAGGTATTGGGACAAGTAACCAAAGGTCAAAAATCTGGACTTTTTATCTCCCTTTTTAATTGCATAATATAATACCATCACAAAAGCAGGAATTCCTACCCACCATACCAGCGGATTGCCAAAGGAACTGATTCCCTCTACCAATCCATCTGAAGTTTCTCCAGAATAGAAGAAAATCGGGCGTTTCATCATCGGCCATTCATACCATGTAGAAGAATATGGATGTTCCGACTCCAGCTTACTATGGTAATTAAACATATTTTTCTGATTCTCAAGCATTCTCTGTATCAGTCCCCGGTCTGTCCCATCACTCATTGGAAGATATGACAGCGTATAAATCACTGCAGGAACGACCAGAAAGAAAATAATGCAAAATCCAATCGTATAGAGAAACTTCTTACGAAACATCTCTATAATATACTGATGGGAAATTCCACTTGTCTCCCCGCCAGGATTTTTCATCGCATAGCGGTATTCCCGATATCTCTGTATCATAGTCAGAAAGAAAATAATACAAAGTCCGGCTGATGCATAGATTCCAGTCCATTTGCATGCCCAGCTGATTCCCATTGTAATTCCACAAAGCCCCAGAGGAATAAAGGTATCCTTAAGGCTTGTATCATAAAAACTCTTTCTGGTATAACAATACATAAAATAATACGTTATAATAATAAACAACGTAACAAATACATCAATTGTAGCAATACGTGTCTGCGCATAGTGCATAAAATCAAAGGCGAACAAAATTGTTGTAACGGCACTTATCCATGTTTCCTTAAAAAGTCTTTTTGCAAACAGATAAAGAACCGGAAGCATCAACACGCCAAACAATGCGCCCATAAAACGCCATCCAAATGGATTCATACCAAAAATCAGCACTCCCAGCGCAATAAATGCCTTACCAAGAGGCGGATGTGTATTTTCATAGCAATATAGATGATGAATCATTTCATATGCTGTTCTTGCATGATAAATTTCATCAAAATAGGTGCTGTTTTTATAATTTCTCCTTCCTGGAAAAACCGCCTGTTCATCAAACAAATTCCGGTAATCCGAAGCATTTGCCGGAAGCAGCATATTTCCATTCGTATCGGTGAATACAAGCTCTAACAGACTGTCCTGTGCCACTCCTGTATTGGCGGCAATCCAGACATAACGCCCTGTAATATTCATACTTGTCTGATTCCAGCAAAAAACAGAACCTGCATCCCATGGCTGTTCCGAGGAAAAGGCTTCTGTCCAACCCATATCTGGATTACTTGTATAGGAAATTACATACTTTGGATTATTCTGATAGCCAAGGAAATTCCAGATTTCTCCGATGTTAACTTCCTCCCCAAAATCCAATACAATTGCTCCTTTTTCCACGGCAGAGTAACCAGTAGTCGGAGCCGCTTTATTACCCAGATTAGTAAAGGCAATTACCGCATAGACAAGCGTAATCACTGCCATACAAATCCAATCATTCTTTGTAAGTTTGGAAAAATGTTCCGATGTCTGAATAACTGCTCTTTCTTCCTTTTCTTCCGGCAAAGCATCTCTTGCAATCTTCATACTCTCCTCCGAATCAGAAACATATCCTGCATATTCCGTCACCGCAAGATATACCAGATAAATCAGAAGTGCAACGATAATCCCTCCGGTATAAATCGGAAATGCTTCCATTCTGTCAAAATTCTGCGGGTCATAATAAATCATTACATGCGCCATATTGCAAAAACTTCCCAGCGCAAGAAAAATATAGGCAAGATACAGCTTTTTCCTTGGTCTTGCCGCATAACTCAATAAAAGCAGCGCAAGCGCCGGATAGACATAACGTTCATGCATTCTGACAGATAAGGTAAATACAGAAGTTACAATCAATGCCGCTGTAAAGTAATATTTGGAATGGCAATCCTTGCTTTTAAAATGAATAACTGCCGAAAATAGCACCGTTGCAACAATGCTGAACATTCCCCATGCCTGATAAGTCAAGCCGAACAGCTTTTCTGTCTGGCTGCTCCAATTTCTGCCAATCAGTGTCCAAAAATTATAAGCATTGACAGAAGCATACGGATAAGACCCCATTGTTTCAGAATACTGGGCGAAGGCATCCATAAACCCAAAAGGAAGCATGAAAAGCCCAATCATTAAAATAGCTAGAATTCCGCAACCCAAATTCGTCCAAAATTTTTTAACGAAAACAGACTTTTCATCCTGTCTGTAAGACTCAATAAAAATCTGGTCTACAATCCCATAAATCAATACTGGAGTAAAAATAAGCGACTGCGGCTTAATCAGTATTCCAACTGCAAACGCAAAGTAGGATGGAATCAGCTTCTTTTCCGTGACCAGATAACACATTAAAACAATACATAAGGTAAACACACTGTCGACCTGCGCCCAGACCGCACCATCCAGAATCACAGCAGGCGTTATAAGAAAAATTCCTGCAAGAATTGCAGCCCCGGTTTCTTTTATCTTCTTCTTTGCAATCTTATAGACCAGATAGCTGATTGCAAGGTCACAAAAAATTGCTGGAAGCTTTGTCAATACAACACTAAGCATAGAAGACGATGCAATTCCAAAAAGGGAACGAATCCCTCCGATTACATACAGCACATACATATATCCTGGTGGATAGTCTGTAAAGGCATCCAATCCATAGAAATTTCCAATACCATTCTGGAAAATCAAATCTGACCAGGATAAAAAGCAGTTGATGTCTACCTCATATCCACGGTAAGAGGCTGCTCCAATCAACCTTATAATAAAACCTGCAGCTAAAATGACAAGAAAAAGCGTCTGCCCCTTTTTCTGTTCTTCCGCTGTAGACCCCTCTTTCTCAATACCAGCAGCAAACACAGCCGCCTTTTTCCCTTTTTTACGCCCCTGTTTTTCAGGCGTACCTATTTTTTGTCCCCTTACATATTTACAGAGCAGCTGATATGCCAGATAAATAGTAATACTAGACACTACAGTAATAAGCACAATAATACTTACAGGTTTTTTCAACTCTTTGATTAGATCTGTTATAATCTGCATAACTTCCTCCATTTGTCCTTCACTTTTCCCATTCCCATATATGCATTATCTCATGCATAAGCAGAACTTTCTATTGCATAAATTTTTTTACATGCTGGTGTGTAAAAAGATGATCGGAACAATACTCATAATTTCCTTCACACTTTGAACAATACCTGAAATCCAGCCTGTCATCATCCAGCTCTGTCCTCCCACAGATTGCACAACGGTGCCTTGCCCCATTGCCATATACATTTTGCCCACGGTTGACCTGCCTGCGAAATTCCTTCCGTCTGTGTATTTCTCTGGGATTCATCCTCTGATAATTGCGTGTGGCAAAGAAATAAATTAAAAAATTTGCCATGGCTACAACAATCGCAACCGCAACACTAAAATATACCGACGCAAATCCTGCCTGTCCAATGCTCAGATAACGGATTCCTGTATAAAAACTGCTGACAACCTGATATATCATATATGCCGCATCCAAAATCGCCAGCCATTTCACTTTAATTGGAAGCACGGCATAAAGTAAAAACTCCATATTTGGATTTAATAACGCAAACGCAAAAAACATAGACCAGTAAATATATTGAAAACCGGAATAATACTGCGTCGCATGAAGCGGCGACAAATATAAAATTAACGCTGCCAGAATATTTAAAAGATATCCTGAAAAGAAATACATATTAAACCGGAATGTCCCCCATGCCTGCTCCAGAGAACGCCCAAATAAAAAGAAGAGATTTACCTGAAAGAAAAAGAAAATAATACTGATAAAGATTCCCATTCCACGGGAAAAACCATATGGCTCAATCAGAAAGGTAAAAAGTCTCCATACCTGCCCATGGAACACAGCCTCCATATTTAATGACAAATACTGGTAATAAAAGGATTCATTCAACATTCCAAGCACAGCACCGGCACAGTACAATGCAACAACATACTTAATTAAATCTGGAATTGCGTATTTTCCAAACTTTCTCTCCAGTTTATTTAAAATCTGATTCATAAGCCTATCCTTTCTATATTAATAGCAATCACATCTGTTTTCCAGATACTGTATATATTGGCAGTTATGATTCATTATAATAGGGACACTTCCCTTTGTCAAAGGAAAGTGTCCCTATATGATAAATTTAAGACTACTATTTATATGCAAATAAGAATTGCCCTGATTATATTCAGCCTAAATGCCACTGTCATTTAGCATTGTTGGCAAATTTCTTCCACCATAAATTACCCTTGTATTCATAAATTTTCCTACCTGCAAATATAATATGCTACTCCAGGAAGCATATATATGCTGTCAAGCCCATTCTTATCCACAAAATCTTCTACATCGCCCTTCATATCGGCCATTACATCCGCCAGTGTATCCCCTGGCTGCACAACATATTTTTCCCAGGAATTTTTACATTCATCCTTGTCATCATCTTTATCATCGTCATCATCGTCGTCTTTCTCTTTCCGCTGAAAATCAGAAATCGGCTGTACCACTGTCTCCTGCTGGCTTTCCATTTCATCAGAAGGCATTGCCATCTCTTTCGGGCATTGTGGCATCTGTCCTGGACTTTCCGGAACACAAATGGTATCTCCCACCTGCAGATTAAATACATCAACATATGGATTGGCACGCAGCAAAAGAGCAAGCGGCACCCTGTACTTCCGGCTGATTTCATAAAGTGTATCGCCTTTTTTTATAGTATGAGTAACTCCATCACAAAACTCATAATTCATTGCAATCATTTCCATCACTTTTTTTCTATTATATTCTTAAGTGTCAGAAATGGTTACGCTTTTGCATATAGTAATACTAAGGAACTGTAAATAATTAAATGAAACAACTTGCTTGCTTGCCTGTTAGTTCCTAAACCACATTCCAGAAGTTACTATTCGCAGTTTTCGTCATTTTTCTTGCAATCGCAAAAAAGTTGTCATATAATAGGGCAATATGACGAGTCTTGAATTAGTTAACATGTATGAACAGAAATGAGGTATGTGAATATGAAGCTAAATTACAATACTCTTGGAATTGACATTGGTTCCACCACTGTAAAAATCGCAATTTTAAATGCCAAAGGAGAAATTGTTTTCTCTGACTATCAAAGACATTACGCAAATATTCAGGAAACATTATCTTCTATTATAAATGATGCTTATGAACAGCTTGGCGATATGCCGGTAGCCCCTATGATTACAGGTTCCGGGGGGCTGACATTATCTGGTCACTTAGAAATCCCATTTGTGCAGGAAGTCGTAGCAGTTGCAACCTCGTTAAAGGATTATGCCCCACAGACAGATGTTGCTATTGAGCTTGGGGGCGAAGATGCCAAAATTATCTACTTTACTGGCGGAATCGACCAACGCATGAATGGTATCTGTGCTGGCGGAACTGGTTCCTTTATAGACCAGATGGCAGCGCTGTTAAAAACAGATGCTTCCGGCTTAAATGAATATGCCAAAAACTATGAAGCCATCTACCCAATTGCCGCTCGCTGTGGCGTTTTTGCAAAATCAGATATACAGCCATTAATTAACGAAGGAGCTACCAAAGAAGATTTGGCTGCTTCTATTTTTCAGGCTGTTGTAAACCAGACCATCAGTGGTCTTGCCTGCGGTAAACCAATCCGGGGAAACGTCGCCTTCCTTGGCGGCCCACTCCACTTTTTGACACAACTTAGGGAAGCATTTATCCGAACACTGAACCTGACAGGAGAACAAATTATTGCTCCCAACCATTCCCATCTTTTTGCCGCCTCCGGCGCTGCCATGAATGCAAAAGAGGATTGTCAGACTTCTCTTGGAAACCTGAAGCAGAAGCTTTCTGAAGAGATTCACATGGAATTTGAAGTAACCCGTATGGAGCCTTTGTTCCATAATGAAGAAGAATATCAGACCTTCCTTGCAAAACATTCTGAAAAGGATGTCAAAAAGGGTGATTTGGCAAACTATTCCGGAAATCTTTTTTTAGGAATTGACGCTGGTTCTACAACAACAAAGGTTGCCTTGATTGGTGAAGACGGCTCTCTTTTATATTCTTTTTATGACAGTAATAATGGAAGCCCGTTAAAAACAGCATTAAAGGCAATTAAGGACATATATACCAGGCTGCCGGACAGCGCCAGAATTGTCCGTTCCTGCTCTACTGGATATGGTGAAGCTCTTTTAAAATCTGCACTACTATTAGATGAAGGAGAAGTTGAAACGGTTGCGCATTACAATGCCGCCGCCTTCTTTGAACCGGAAGTTGACTGTATTCTGGATATCGGCGGACAGGATATGAAATGCATTAAAATCAAAAATCATTCTGTTGACAAAGTACAGCTTAACGAGGCTTGCTCCTCCGGTTGTGGTTCTTTTATCGAAACCTTTGCAAAGTCACTAAACTATGAAGTAGCGGATTTTGCCAAAGTAGCGCTTTATGCAGAAAATCCGATTGACTTGGGTTCCCGCTGTACGGTGTTTATGAATTCCAAAGTAAAACAAGCACAAAAGGAAGGCGCAAGTGTAGCAGATATTTCGGCAGGACTTGCCTACTCTGTTATTAAAAATGCCCTGCTAAAGGTAATCAAACTGACTGATCCGAAAGACCTTGGAGAAAAGGTAGTGGTTCAGGGAGGAACTTTTTATAATGATGCGGTTCTGCGAAGCTTTGAACGGATTTCCGGCTGCACAGCAGTACGCCCTGATATTGCTGGAATTATGGGCGCCTTTGGCGCTGCGTTGATTGCACGGGAACATTACACTGGGCAGGAAACAACCATGCTTTCCATTGACGCAATCCATGATTTACGTTTTGAAACCTCTATGTCCCGCTGTAAAGGCTGTACAAACCATTGCCTGCTAACCATAAACCGCTTTACCGGTGGCAGACAGTTTATTTCTGGTAACCGCTGCGAACGTGGTATCGGCGGGCAGAAAAACGAAAAGAATATTCCGAACCTGTTTGCTTATAAAAATAAACGGCTCTTTGCACATTATGTACCACTTTCTGAAAAAGAAGCAGTGCGCGGTATGGTAGGTATTCCACGTGTATTAAATATGTATGAAAATTATCCATTCTGGTTTACGTTCTTTACAAAGCTTGGATACCGTGTTGTCCTTTCACCGGAATCCAGCCGGAAAATTTACGAGCTTGGAATCGAATCTATCCCAAGTGAATCAGAATGTTATCCTGCCAAGCTTGCGCATGGTCATGTCGCATGGCTTTTGAAGAAAGGGCTGAACTATATCTTTTATCCATGTGTCCCATATGAACGCACCGAGGTAAAAGATGCAAACAACCACTATAACTGCCCAATTGTCACCTCCTATGGTGAAAATATTAAAAATAATATGGAAGAGCTTCAAGATTCTTCCATTAAATACCAGAATCCTTTTCTTTCCTTTGAAAGTGAGGAAATTCTGACAAAACGCCTGTGCGAATTCTTTCCGGCAGAGAATCAGATTCCCGTAGCAGAAATTAAAGCTGCGGCAGCGGCTGGCTGGGAGGAAATGCAGGCAACCCGAAGGGATATTACAGAAAAAGGAAAGGAAGTCCTTGACTACATAGAAAAGAACCATAGTCATGGCATCGTATTGTCTGGAAGGCCATATCATGTTGACCCGGAAATCAACCATGGTATTCCAGAAATGATTACTTCCTTTGGTGTAGCCGTTCTGACCGAAGACAGTATTTCCGAACTTGCCACAGTAGACCGTCCTACCATTGTTATGGACCAGTGGATGTACCATTCCCGCCTTTACCGTGCAGCATCTTTTGTCAGCACACGAAATGATTTGGATTTGGTACAGCTTAACTCCTTCGGCTGCGGGCTGGACGCTGTAACAACCGATCAGGTAAACGATATCCTGATAAACCGCAATAAAATTTATACCGTTCTTAAAATTGATGAGGTAAACAATTTAGGAGCAGCACGCATCCGCATCCGCTCCCTGCTTGCCGCAATAAAAGACCGTGAACGCAAAAATATTCTTCCGGAAAAAAATGACACCGCACATCACCGTGTCATTTTCACAGAGGAAATGCGAAAAGAATATACTATACTGGTTCCACAGATGTCGCCAATCCACTTTGATATTTTAGAACCGGCTCTTGCTTCTTGTGGATATAACCTTAAAGTACTTCCAAGTACACCGGAATGTCTGGACTATGGGTTAAAATATGTTAACAATGATGCCTGTTATCCTTCACTTTTAGTTGTTGGACAGTTTATGCAGGCGCTGCTTTCGGGAGAATATGATTTAGATAAAGTGGCACTGATTATTACACAGACCGGAGGAGGCTGCAGAGCTACAAATTATATTGGTTTTATCCGCCGTGCACTGGAAAAAGCAGGCATGTCCCAGATTCCTGTTATTTCCATGAGTGCCGGAATTGAGAAAAATCCTGGCCTGAAAATCAACCTGAAAATGGCACAGCGTGCCATTCAGGCAATTGTTTATGGAGATGTCTTTATGCGTGTATTGTATCAGACCAGACCATACGAAGCGGTTCCAGGCTCTGCCAACGCCCTCCACCAGAAATGGCTTTCCATTGTACAAAAATCAGTTCAGAATGGAAAGAAAGCAGAGTTTAAGAGAAACATAAAAGAAATCATCAAAGAGTTTGATGAACTTCCTTTAAAAGATATCAAAAAACCACGTGTTGGAATTGTTGGTGAAATATTAGTCAAGTTCCTCCCGCTTGCCAATAATTTCCTTGTCGATTTACTGGAAGAAGAAGGCGCTGAGGCTGTCTGCCCGGATTTGATGGATTTCTTTATGTATTCTTTATATAATGCCAATTTCAAAGCAGAATACCTGGGAAAGAAAAAATCCAGCGCTAAAATCAACAATATCCTGATACAATATCTGGAATACTACCGCAAACCGGCAACAGAAGCACTTAAAGCAAGCAAACGTTTTGAACCAACTACACACATTTCAAAGCTTGCAGAATACGCAGATCCAATTGTTTCCTGTGGAAACCAGACTGGTGAAGGCTGGTTTTTAACTGGTGAAATGATAGAACTGATTCAATCCGGCGTTCCAAATATTGTCTGCGCACAGCCATTTGGCTGCCTTCCAAACCATGTTGTAGGAAAAGGCGTCATCAAAGAGCTGCGTCGCCAATACGCTGATACGAATATCGTCGCAGTCGATTATGACCCCGGCGCCAGCGAAGTAAACCAGTTAAACCGCATTAAACTGATGCTTTCTACCGCTGCGAAAAATATGTAAATAGATTCATTGCTGTTTGAGCCGCAAAAGGTGCAGCATGGAGGACTTTATGGATATTTTAGTTTATCATTGGGATATTTATCCCTATCAGAACATTATTGAAACCTTTCAAAAAGAGGGACATCATACCGATGTCCTTTCTTTTCCTATCAAAAATCATATTAATGATAAGGACTTTACTCCTATTTTACGTGAAAGGCTTTCCAACACAAAATATGATTTTGTATTTTCTGTAAATTATTATACTGTAATCGCTTCCATCTGTGCAGAGCATAACATTCCCTATGCCGCATGGACTTGCGATTCCCCTCTGTTAAGCCTTCAGCATCCCTCCATTCTTCTGCCAACCAGCTATATCTTCTGTTTTGACAAAAAGGAGTACGAAACACTGCTACAAAAAAAAGCCCCTCACGCATACTATCTGCCATTGGCAGGTAAATGCACAGAGCCTTCTTTTATGTTGGAACCTCATTATGATTATGATATTTCTTTTGTTGGCAGTCTATATGAAAAGAACCGTTATGATGAAATGTGCCTTTATCTTCCAGAATACCTTTGCGGTTATTTTGATGCAGCCATTGAGGCACAGAAAAACATAGGTGCTGGGAATCTCCTGCCACAGATGTTAAATGATACCATTTTGTCTGATCTGACACAGTACACAAAAGTTGTCAATGGCAATTCCTCACCCGAAGAACTCCGCATTCATTTTGCCACGTCTGTCCTTTCCTATAAAACGGCTGCCGACATTCGCACAACTGCCTTAAACGCACTTGCCTGTCAATATAATGTATCACTCTTTACTACCAGCAATACCGAAGAACTATGGAATGTAAACTGCTATCCTTCTGTATCCTATCAAACAGAGATGCCAGAAATATTTGCCAAATCCAAAATCAATTTAAACTTTACCATTCCAAATATTGAAAATGGTATTCCACTCCGCATCTTTGATGTCCTCGCTGCCGGAGGCTTTCTACTGACGGATTACCGGGAAGAACTTTGTAAACAATTTGAAGCTGGTACCGACCTTGTCATGTTTGAAGGCATTCCCGATTTGCTTCAAAAAGCAGACTATTATCTTTCCCATGACGAAGAACGCAGGCAGATTGCCAAAAATGGTCAAAAGAAAGTACAGCAGCTCCATCAATATGAAATGCGTATCAGGGAAATTCTAAACTTCATCTTTCAAACACGCTCTAGTCCTTAAAATAGTTTTGATCAAACACTGTCTGAGCGTTTTCCTGCTCCCGCTCATTGTTTGGACGCCATGGTGTTTCCTCTGGGTTCACACCCATATTTTCATAGCCACCTTTTTTTTCTGGCCGTGACATCTGCGTCTGCTGCCATCCATTCTCCTGCCGATACCCTTCCGGCGATTCATTCCCCTGATGGTATGGTTCCTGTCGAAAATCACTTCCATTCTGTTTTGTACGACTGCCGTTCTGATAAAAAACATCCTGACCATTTCCCGGATAAGGCGTCTGTTGTGAAAACATTTTCTGAAACGCTTCCCTGTCATAAGGATTATCCACTGGTTCTGCCTGTACAAAACATTCATGCTTTGACATATCCCAAAGAACCAGGGCATTTGCCGCCAACAATGCCAGCGTTACCGCAAAGCCGCCTTCCATACCAAAGCTGCCACCATTCATCAAAACATTTTCGTTAAAAGCCGAGCCAAACAGGGATGTCTGAACACTCATGCCACTAACCTGAACACCAAAAACATTTCCCTGTAAAAAATTCCAGATACTATGGACTGCACCCACAACCCATATATTTTCATACCGCACAAAAAGAAGTGATAAAAATATCCCAAACAAAAATATATTAATATAAGCCAAAAAAGTAATCCCTGGGTTACTGCCATGCAGCATAGAAAATAAAATGGCACTCATAAGAACAGCCGTTGACACATGATATCTTCTTGTTAGCGATACCATAAAGTACCCCCTGCAGATTACCTCCTCTGCCATTCCCTGTATCAGATACCCAATAAAAAAGCCAATCACATAAAGTACGGTTGTCCCTGTAATCACATTTGTACGAATCTTTACGCTTCCTGTCAACAGACAGATTGCGTAAGCTGCCACAAAAACCGTTGCTCCAATTAAAATTCCTTTCAGATACTCAACAACACATTTCTTTTTACAAAATCCCAATGTATTTGCTTTTCGCTTCTCAAAAAAGCGACAATACAATATAAAGATTGCAATTAATCCAACCTCTAACACCAGATTGACTAAAATAAACCATTCTGGAATATTCTGTAAAATCCTCGTAATTTTATCAAAATCAACCGAATATTGTAACACCATCTGCCTGTACTCTGCATTTCCCAAAAGATATACGATTAACATGGGCACCTGCAGAATACCCATCAAAATTTCTCCAATAAACATTACAAGTAACGCAATAAGAACCTCCAGAACTGCATTGTGGCTGCGGGTCTGTATGGCAGCCTTCATAAAGTCCGGTTTTTTTATGTCTTTCATATACACTCTCCAATCTCAAACAAGCCTGCTCAGGCAAAAGTTACCTTATCTATAACCATAAATACATGAATAATACTATCAGTTTATCACACTTTTTATCTTTTTCAACTTAACTTTTTCTAAAATCTACGTTACAGCTGCTATTCCCTTTCCTGTTCCTCTGACAAATAGCGGTATCGGCGGAAAATCCGCTCTTTCTGCCCTTTGGACAATCCTTCTCCCGTCCGCTCCTCAATTTCTTCCCTTGTCATCCTCCTGCCAGATGTTCTGGTTTCCTGTACAAGAGGCACAACTATTTTATCAACCTGTTTTCTAGTCATATTTTTATCCTTTCAAATATACTGCATCTTATAATGTCAATCTGAACTTTGAAAATCATATCACACTATCTTTATTAAAGCAATATATCCTCGTTAGTTTATCTTTTTCATAATTTCTTTTGTTCCCCTATTTTTAAATTATCCGTCCATTTTACAGAAAAGGCAAGCCATAAAAGACAAATATTGTAAAAAAATATATTAAATACAGCATTTTCTTTTTCTATAGATAATGTTATAATAAGGGAGTAGTTTATAAAATATAATATACTAAAAGAGAAGGAGTAAGGTGATAAGAATGCAGCCTGAGTTTATTGTAGCAGCAGCCGTGATCTTGTTTGTCATTGTAATTTGTGTCCTTAGTTATGTCAAAGCTCCGCCTGATATGGCTTACATAATTTCTGGACTACGAAAAAATCCAAAGGTATTAATCGGACGGGCAGGACTGAAAATTCCGTTTTTGGAAAGAAAAGACGAACTGATTATGCGGCAGATTAGTGTAGACATCAAAACAAATGGTTATGTCCCGACAAAAGACTTTATTGGTGTCAATATTGACGCTATTGCAAAAATTGCCGTTGATTATGAAAAACCACTGGACGGAAGATCAGCAAGGGAACTCTCCCCAGGGATTGCCCTTGCCATGAAAAACTTCCTTAATATGGATGAAAAACAAATTATTCATGCATTGGCAGATTCTTTACAGGGTAATATGAGAGAGATTATCGGCACTGTTGAATTAAAAGAACTCTGTACAAACCGAAAAAAATTTGGAGACGAAGTCCAGTCAAAGGCACAGCTTGATATGAGCGCACTTGGCATTAAAATTGTTTCTTGCAACATTCAGCGAATCGAAGATGAAAGAGGCCTGATTACAGCCTTAGGACAGGATAATATGTCCCAGATTCAAAAAGAGGCTTCCATTGCGAAAGCATTAGCTGACAGGGACGTTGCTATTGCAGAGGCAGATGCGAAACGAGAAGCAAATGATGCGCAGGTCAAATCAGATACAGAAATTGCCATTAAACAAAATGAACTTGCCATCAAACAAGCGGAACTAAAAAAAGAATCTGATACGAAAAAAGCAGAATCTGACGCCGCATACAGTATTATGCAGCAGGAACAGAGAAAAACAATTGAAATCACTACTTCGAACGCAAATATTGCTAAACAGGAGCGAGAAATTGAACTGAAAGAAAAAGAAGCTCTTGTCAAGGAAAAGGAACTTGATGCGACAGTAAAAAGGCAGGCAGACGCCGAGCGTTACAAAGTACAGCAGGAATCTGACGCTTCCCTTTATAAACGTCAGAAGCAGGCAGAAGCTAAAAAATACGAAGAAACCCAGGAAGCAGAAGCCCGCAAAATCCAGGCAGAAGCTGCTAAGTATACCAGAGAACAGGAAGCTGCTGGTATTGCCGCAGTCGGTAGGGCAGAAGCAGAAGCTATTCAGGCAAAAGGTATTGCAGAAGCAGAAGCTTTAGAAAAGAAAGCAGAAGCAATGAAAAAATATGGGCAGGCTGCCATGATGGAAATGATTGTCAAAGCATTGCCAGAAATGGCACGGGAAATCGCAGAACCATTAAAGTCAATTGATAAAGTAACAATTATTGACGGTGGGGAAGGCAACAGCGGCGTAAGTCAGATGGGTGGATATGTTCCCGCAATTCTTGCCAAAACAATGGAATCAGTAAAAGAAGCTACTGGTATTGACATTGGAGAGATTATGCGGGCAAACACTTATGATGCCAAAGTCAACCGAAACCTAAATGTTACAGGAATTGTGCCTGAGGAAAAAGAAAGTAACACAGCAGAACAAGAGGCAGCCATTGTAAAAGAAAATGTGGATTTATAAAATCTATTATCAATATTGAAAAACTGCTCAAGATTGCGCAGGATATTTCTTTGAGTGTGCAGGCCAAAAAACGTAGGAATAGTGGGCTATGTCGAAGCTTTTTGACCTGTACAATCAAAAAGATGAACCGTGAAAAAGTGAAAAAAAAGCTTGACCTTTCCGAAATATTATTATAAAATAGTTGTCAGTGCTGAAATAGCTCAGTTGGTAGAGCACTTCACTCGTAATGAAGGGGTCGAGGGTTCAAGTCCCTTTTTCAGCTCTTCACAAAAAAGTCTGGAAAATCTTGTTTTCCAGACTTTTTTGATTAATATTCTTCTTTTTTCAGATGGAGAATTTCTTCTTCTGTCAATTGACGGAACTCTCCCAATTCCAGAGAACTGTCCAGTTTCAGGCTTCCCATCGAAAGACGTTTTAAATACTGTACTGGCTTTCCTATTTTTGCAAACATTCTTTTTATCTGATGATACCGCCCTTCTGTAATCGTCAGTTCCAGGCTGGTCTGTATCGACTCTATAGCCCTCTGTCCCAAACCTGTCGCTTTATTTGTAACGGTAAGTTCTAAGGCAGTCTGTACTTCTTCTGCTTTTTGCTCTGATAAATCATAATAATATATATTTGCAACTACTGCAGGTTTTGTCAGTTTTTCATCACCAATATCTATTCCATTTTCCAAAAGCGCCACATCTTCTTGGGTAACTTCTCCCTCTACCCACACCAGATAAGTCTTGCTGACATGCTTTTTAGGCGAAAGAAGCTGATGGGCCAAAGTTCCATCATTCGTCAAAAGCAAAAGCCCCTCTGTATCCTTATCCAGCCTTCCCACCGGAAACAATTCTCTGGAATGGGGACAAGTAATCAAATCAACTACTGTCCTGTCAGCGCAATCCTGTGTTGCGGACACCACTCCTTGCGGTTTATTTAACATAAAGTACTCATACTCTTTTGGAGAAATAACCTCTCCATCCACAACAACTTCTGAACCATCAAATACCTTTTCTTCCGGCTTTTTTGCCGCCACGCCATTAAGAAAAACCCGTCCGGAACGAATTAATTTCTTTACTTCCGAACGGGTTCCCATATTAGCATGTGCCAAATATTTATCCAATCGCACAGCCATATTTTACCTCGTTTTCATTCATACTGCTTTATTAGGAACTGTAAATAACTATTTTAACCAACTTGCCTGCTTTTCCAATTGCTGCATCAAAAAGCCTCGCTGATGTAACTATACAACTCCTTACTCTGCTATTAATCTGCGATACAAGTCCGCATACTTTCCTGCGGAAGTATTCCATGAGAAATCCTGTGCCATACCACGGTCAATAATTTTATTCCATTCTCTCTTTCTGTTATAATAAATATCTTTCGCATAACGAAGAGTCTGAAGCATTTCATGTGCGTTGTAATTGCAGAAAGAAAATCCCGTTCCAGTTCCTTCATACTCATTGTATGGCTCAACGGTGTCACGAAGACCGCCTGTTTCACGTACAATCGGTACCGTTCCATAGCGAAGGCTCATCAACTGGGAAAGACCACAGGGTTCAAACAAGGATGGCATCAAAAAGGCATCACAGGCTGCATAAATTCTATGAGAACGCTCATTAGAGTAGAAAATATTGGCAGAAACTCTGTCATGATATTTCCATTCGAAATGACGGAATAAATTCTCATAACGTTCTTCACCTGTCCCCAGCACAACAAGCTGTGTATCTTCCGAACAGATCTCTTCAATCACATAATCAATTAAATCAAACCCTTTCTGATCCGTCAGTCTGGAAACGATTCCCACCATAAACTTCTTGTCATCCTCTGCAAGGCCAAGCTCTTTTTGCAATCCCCTCTTATTTTTCACTTTTTCCTTACGGAAATTCTTTGCATTATAGTTTGCAAAAATCATAGGATCTGTTTCTGGATTGTACTCATCATAATCCAGGCCATTTACAATTCCCTCCAGACAATTGCTGCGGGCACGCATCAAGCCATCCAGATGCTCTCCATAAAACGGCATCTTAATCTCTTCCGCATAGGAATCACTAACCGTAGTAACCACATCGGCATATACAATACCACCCTTTAAATAATTCGCATCACCATACGCTTCAAGCTTGTCCGCTGTAAAGAAATACGGCTTCAATCCTGTGATATCCTTCACCTTCTGCAAATCCCAAACACCCTGAAATTTCAGGTTGTGTATTGTCATAATTGTCTTGATATTATTATAGAAAGGATTTTCACTAAACATATCCTTTAAATAAACAGGGATAAGACCAGTCTGCCAATCGTGACAGTGAATGATATCCGGGCGGAACTCCAGACTTGGAAGAGCTGATAAAGACGCCTTACAGAAAAAGGCAAACTTCTCAATATCCTCATGTATGTTTCCATATGGATGAAGACCTGCAAAATAGAATTCATTGTCAATGAAATAGCACTTTATTCCCTCATATTCCATCTCCAAAATTCCAACGTACTGTTTTCTCCATGCCAAATCAATATAAAAATGTGTTACATATTCCATTTTCTGCTTCCATTCCTCTGGAATGCAGGCATATTTAGGGCACATAATACGTACATCAAACTCTTTCTTATCAAAATATTTTGGTAAAGAACCAACTACATCTGCAAGCCCCCCTGTTTTGATAAAAGGCACACATTCTGATGCCACAAATAATACATTCTTCATAGAAACCTCCTTCTTTAACCCATAAGATATGTCAACTACCATATAGCCAGTTCTTCTGACCTATGTGCAATCGCCTGTTTTTTCCAATTATCTACATTATACTAAAAAAAAGCTTCTATGCAAAGGACTTTTTCTCTGATTTTGGCATATGTAACCATATTGGGTTACTGTTCACTCTATGTACAGCAACAACAGCGCCTTCGGCGCTGTATGAACACATTTTAATTATGCCCTCATCTTATATTCCAGGCGAATTTTATCAGCAATCAATGCGACAAATTCCGAGTTCGTCGGTTTTCCCTTTCGGGAACTAACGGTATATCCAAAAAGTTCTTCAATTGTATCCATTTTTCCACGGCTCCACGCCACCTCAATCGCATGGCGGATTGCCCGCTCCACCCGGCTGGAAGTCGTTTTGTGGTTTTTGGCAATCGTCGGATAAAGCCTTTTCGTAATGGAACCTAACATTTCCCCATCATTTACCGCCATAATAATGGCATCTCTGAGATATTGATATCCTTTGATATGAGCTGGAACACCTATTTCATGAATAATATTAGTTACATCAGCTTCCAGAGAACTTTCATACTTTGGCTGGTGATTTTCAAAAACCGTATTAATTACTTTATTGTCCTTTTCTCCATGAACCCCTACTGCTTTTACCCTGGATACTACCACCCTTGTATCAAATGGCTTTAAAATATAATAAGCTGCCCCAAGTGCAAAAGCATTTTCTGTAACACTTTCCTGGCTGACAGCAGAAACAATAATAATCTTTGGAAGGGATTCGCTGTTCCCGCTTTTTCTTAAACGTTCCATCACTCCCAAACCATCAATTTTGGGCATAATCAGGTCAAGTAAAACGACATCTGGTTTTAACAAATGAATCATTTTAAGAGCCTCTTCTCCATCCGATGCTGTTCCTACCACTTCGATTTCCTCTTCCTTTGTAAGAGCTTCCCTTAGTAAATTAACAATTCGTTTGTTGTCATCCACCAGTAATACCTTGACTATCTGCATTGTGCCTTCCTTTCTGCCTTTGGCAAGCAATTTATGCCTCACTGGCGAGGCACGATATAGCTGGAGATATTTTATGGCATATCTCCAGCTGCTTACTTTCACAGTAAATTATATGCTGACAGGCAAAAGAATTACAATCTAAAGAAACTCTTACATTTCGACGAATCCTTCCTATTCTTCTACTTATTCTACAATTTTCCGTCTAAAGCTCTATTGCAATCATGCATAACCACGCTCTAACAAACCAAATCCAGCAATTATAGATAGTCCTTTATTGTACCTTTATGGAAAATCCATCATAAATTCCTACTGGCACATCCTCACCAAAGGAATACTCTTCCATTGTTTCTTTTTCAAAATTGTATACAACAACTTGCTCTTTTAATGGATCAACAATCCAATATTCCCTAACACCAACGCTTTGATACTTAAAAAGCTTTCTGTAATAGTCCATTAGCTTACTTCCGGGAGAAACAATTTCAATCGTCCAGTCTGGCGCACCATGACAGCCCTTTTCATCTAATTTATCCATATCACAAATAACAGAAAGATCCGGTTCCACATAAGTCATATCATCCTGATTCAAAAATACAGCAAATGGTGCAGGGTACACTTCGCAGTCTCCACCATTAGACTGAATATACATTCCTATCGTCCTGTCAAAAAAATGCAATAGCTTTTGATGGGTTCTGCTTGGCGGAGCCATACTATATATCTGCCCATCAATCAATTCTGCCCGTTCTCCCTCTGGAAGCGCATAAATATCATCCATCGTATAAATTTCCATTTCTTTTAATGCCGCCATATTCCCTACCTCTCTTTCCGTAAAATTATGTTACTATTATAGCATGTTTTCCATAAATGTACCATAACCGCCCATAGGATCATTGACAAAGACATGTGTTACTGCCCCGATAACTTTTCCATTCTGGATAATCGGCGCTCCGCTCATTCCCTGGACAATCCCTCCTGATTTTCTCAACAATTTCTTGTCCGTCACCCGGATGACGATCCCTTTATTGTCCTTTGAATTGACATTAATCTCTTCTATGGCTACCTCGTATTTTTCGACTTTATCCGCAATTTGACACATTACCCACGCTTTTCCTTTTTTTACTTCCTGCTTCAATCCTACAGGAAGTGCCTGGCTCTCCTGATACTGATATTCACTCCCTGTAATGTCTCCTGTAATACCAAGTGGTGTATTACTTTTAATCTCACCAATGCGGTATGAATCTCCAAGAGACACACTACCAATCAATTCCCCCGGACTGCCTGCCTTTCCCTTTTGGATATCCTCGATTTTTGCTGGATAAACATTTCCTTCGCTCAAAGCAACCAGCTTTCCAGTATCTATATCCGTAATTCCATGTCCTAACGCAGCAAACTGATTTTTCTCTGTTACAAAAGATAATGTCCCGATTCCTTCTGTGTCTTCACGCAGCCATACGCCTATTTTATATTCTCCATCTTTTGTCAAAATCTTTTCCAGCTTCACATCTATTACATTGCCACCACGGACAATTTCTAGTTTCACTCTGTTTGTTTTCTTTTTCTGCAACAGTTCTACCACCTGGTCAATATCCCCTACTTTGGTTCCCTCCACTTTACGAATCGTATCTCCCGGCTGTAAAATATCCTTTGCCGGTTCATAGGAAAAGCCATCTTTACCCTGTATTTCCGTTGTTCCAAGCACCATAATCCCATCTGACTGAATATAAAGCCCCACTGCTTTTCCTGAAGGCATCACCTTTGCTTCCTCAATTACATCAAACTGAATATATTTATAATGAAAAATTCCAAATAGCTTTAATTCTGCCTGATAACTCCCTAACGTACTTGCTTTTATACGAACAGGACGATCCAGTTCAAAAAGCTGGCTGCCTTCCTGCGTTGTATTGCCATTTGTTATTGCAATAACATCCTCTGCCTCCTCACAACTGCCTTCTAACGGAACCCCAAAATCCATCTGCGCATCCTGATTCTGGAATAAATAAATATGCCCAGGAACCTTACTATCCATTTTTTTCCAATACCATGCCCCAATCATTCCTATATTCAGTATAAGCAGTATGAGCAGACATGCCCTGTATTTCAAACGTTCCTTTTTTGTTAACCTGATAGAATGTATCATTTTATTTTTCATTGGACATATTCTGCTCATATAAACCTCCTATATAAAAAAGCGCACTACTTAACCCCGATTTCTTAATCCATAAAAATACGCCGCCTGTTTTGACAGCCTATGTATCACTATATTTGTTGCAATTTACAAACATGCTCTAATACTTCTCTGACTATAAGTAGTAACATCTTTATCATATACCAGTCTTTAAAAATTATGCTTTTTATTGCATAGAAAATTTTTCACAATTTATTGATTATTTTTCCATGCTTTTGCAAGCTCCCGCATCTCTCTCGCACTTTCTGTCACAGCCTCTGTAATCTGTGCACCACCAAGAATCCTCGCAAGCTCACAAACAGCTTCCTCCTCATCTAATGGACGAATCTGTGTCTTTGTATGATTGCTGTCATTTTCTTTTTCAATCAAAAATGGTGCGTCTGCCATTGCTGCAATCTGAGCCAAATGGGAAATGCAGATAACTTGATGCTCCTTTCCAATAAATGACATTTTCTCTGCTACCATCTGTGCTGTTCTTCCACTGATTCCCACATCAATTTCATCAAAAATCATGGTTTCAATCTCATCATGCTTCGCAAGCACCGCCTTAATTGCCAGCATAATTCTGGACAACTCGCCACCAGAAGCCGCACTTCCAATTGGCCGGAGTTCTTCACCAGGATTCGTAGAAATCATAAATTCAATATCATCCATCCCCTTTGACGAATACTCCTTCTTTTGGCGTACCGCAATTTCAAACTTAACCTGTAGAAAATTCAAATCAACTAATGCCTGTGTAATTTCTTTTTCCAGAACCTTTGCACATTTTTTGCGGATTGTTGAAATTTCTTTAGAAAGATTCTGTACTTTCTTCTCCTCTTTTTCTATCTTTTTCTTCAAACTTTCCTGATAAGTTTCATATTCCTGATATTTCATCAGTTTTTCTCGTATTTGCTCTGCATAGGCCAAAACAGCCTCTGTTGTCGTTCCATATTTCGCTTTGATACTGCGCACCAAATCCAGACGTTTCTCCACCTCTTCCAGTTCCTCAAGCCCAACATCAAATTCTTCCATATAATCTGAAACATCTCTGCTAAAATCAGTAATCAGCGAATCAATATCCGACAACTGATTCCAAAAATCAGATACTCTTTCATCATACTCCGAAATTTTAGAAAGAATACGAATCCCTTCACTAACCTTATCTGAAACAGAACCACTTTCCTGACTCATCATGCTATAGATGCCGGAAAGTCCCTGCGCAATATCCGTGGCATTTGACAACTTTCGATATTTTAAAGCAAGTTCTTCTTCCTCTCCTGGCAAAAGTCTGGCATTTTCAATTTCTTCCAATTCATACTGTAAAAAAGAAATTTCCCGTAACCGTTCTTCCTCTGGAACCTGGTTAATCTGCAGTTCCTCCTTGAGATTTTTATAAGCCTTATAAGTCTTAGCAAGCAAAATCTCTTTTCCTGCCATCTGCTCTTTTGCATAACGGTCTACAATCTCCAGATGCTTTTCCTTGTGAAGAAGGGACTGTTGATCATTCTGACCATGAATATCAATCAACAAATCCGCAATCCTCTTTATCATAGCACCGGTAACACTTTCTCCATTGACACGGTTCATTGTCCTTGTTCGGGCGATTTTTCTGGAAATCAGAAGTGTATCATCTTCAAAACTGACACCCATTTCCTCCAAATCTGCCCTTACTTTTTTATCCTCAATTAAAAAAGTTAGTTCTACCAGAGCAAATTCCGCTTCCTTTCGAATCATGTCCTTTGCAATCTTCCCACCCAGCGCAATATTAATAGAACCTATAATAATAGACTTACCAGCGCCTGTTTCTCCCGTCAGTACATTCAGGTGCTTTGCAAAATCCACCTCTACTTCATCAATAATCGCCAGGTTTTTCACATGTAAATTTAGTAACAATGCCTTTCTCCTTCCCCATTGACAAAGGCAAAACTAACGTTTTGCCCTTCAAAATTGTTTTGCGATTTTCATATAACTGTAAGGAACCATCAATAAATCAGCTAAACACCAACTGGTTCAGTTAATTTATTGGTTACTACTCATGGCTGCTTTTAACAGCTTCTAAATAGCAGGAGGGGATTCAAGCAATACTTCAATCCCCTCCTGCCATTGGGAACTGTAAATAATTAATTTAACCAACTTGCTTGCCTGCTTTTCCAATTGCTGTATCAAAAAGCCTCGCCGATGCCCACATCGCCTGCGTTTTTTGCACTTGAAAAAGCATTCTTCGCAACTTGTTCATTTCATTTATTTACAGTTCCTTAATTAATATTTCATTGCTTATATCTTCTATGATATCTATGGTAACCACAAACCACGTCAGCTAACCCGTATAACCTCTACTCTACAGCTCAGCCTGCACCCATTAATATAAGCATAAACATATGTTGTTCCAATTCCCCGTCCAACAATCCTTCCATTTGTTACCGTAGCAATACTGTTATTTCCAGAATACCAGGTAATTGGATCTGCTGCTCCATGGACAACCAACGTTTCCGTATCATACTGACGTATCCGTATTGATGTTTTATTTAGCGCCACAACATTGACATTTACCGTTGCTGTTACTCCACTTGATGATGTAATTGTAATAGTCGCATTTCCAGGTCCAACCGCCCTTACCTTTCCAGAGTTTGTAACAGTAGCTACTCTCTTATTATCAGAAGCCATCTTAATGGTATCTGTAGTGTCATTTGGTAACACAGTATAGGACAATGTAGTTGTATCTCCTACTCTCATTGTCAGATCTCTCTGTGCCACAAGAATACTGGAAGCTGCAATTGGTTCCATTACCTTAACAAGACATCTTGCTTTCTTGTTGCTGCCATCTGTCGTAGTAGCCGTAATATACGTCTCACCCTCTGCATATCCTGTAATCTTTCCTGAACCGGTTACAGCAGCAATATTCCTGTCACTTGAAGACCACGACACCTTCTTAATCGTCGCATTAGAAGGTTTCACTTTGGCTTTCAACATTAACGTACTTCCAATATAACATACAGCATATGTTTTATTTAAAGAAACACTCGTTGCACGACGGATAACCGTAACACGGCACCTTGCTGTACCATGCGAAGCATCTGTCGTCTTAGCAGTAATATAAGTGGAACCTACTTTCTTTGCCTTAATCTTGCCAGAATTTGTACCAACAGAAGCAATCTTGCTGTTCTTTGACGTAAATTTAACAGAAGGAAGCTTCGAATCGTTACTTTTTACTGTCTTTTTCAATTTGTATGTAGAACCAAGATTCATTCGAATGCTGGTCTTATTAAGTTTCACGGTACTCTTTAACTTCGCTACTTTTACACGGCAGGTTGCACTTGCTCCATAATAAGTCAATGTACAGGTAATTGTACAAGAACCAATCTTCTTTCCTGTTACCTTTCCAGAAGAAGTCACAGTAGCAATAGATTTGTTAGAAGATTTCCATGTTGCTGTCTTCTTCGCATTAGATGGTACTGTTACTTTCTTCAATTTAAAACTTTTTCCAACTGCAATTTCCCTGGTAGCCGGCGACAGTGAGAACTGCACACCAGGCTCTACCGTAACCTGACAAATCGCCGTTTTTCCGGTTGCCACATCCTGACATGTGATAATTGTAAATCCCGGTGATACAGCTGTAACAAGCCCTTCTTCTGAAACAGTCGCAACCGCTTCATTTCCGGCAGTATATGTTACCTCCTGATGTGTTGCATCATCTGGTGTATAAATCGGCGTAATCTCCTGTTCCTCGCCAACAATAAGCGTCATCTCTTCGGGGTCTATTGCAAATTCTTCCGTTTCAATGGTCTCTGCAGTGACATGAACCATACAGGTAATTGCTCCCGTAGTTCCAAGTTCCTCTGCAGTAGCAATAATCATCGCCAAACCTTCACTAACACCAGTAATAACACCCTTTGCATCTACCGTAACAACCGATGTATTGGTAGATGTAAATGTTATCTTTGTATTAACATCTGCCTCAGGGGAATATATTACTTTAAGTTCATGTTTTTCCCCCTCTTCAATGGTTACTTCTGTTTCTTCAAATTTAATAGTATTAAGTTTGTTCATTACATTTACAATAATACTTACTGGCTTCGCCTCACCACCTGACACTGTAATTGTAGTCTGTCCAGGCTTCACTGCTGTTATAACACCATTATTATCCACTCTTGCAATACCAGCATTTCCTGTCTGCCAGGTAAGCGTATTATTTGTAGCATTCGCTGGTGACAATGTTGGTACAACTGTGTAAGTACTTCCTACTGTCATAGTCAAATTACTTTCTTTTACGGAAATATTTGACAAAGGCACCGTTTCAACTGTAAGAATACACTCTGCATAAACAGAATATGCGGCAGGCTGGTTTGCTGATGCTACCCTGATTACTGTGGTACCCGCCTTTTTCATTTGAACAATACAATCCAACCCATTATATTCAACAGTCGCAACATCCGGACTGGTAGAAGTCCAGATAACATCAGTAGTCGTAGCATTTGTTGGTGTATAAGAAGCCTTCATCAGTACAGTACCATCTGACAATTTTGCATTAAAGCTCTCACCTTTATCGATCTTTAACTCTGTCATATACTGATTTACAGTTACTTTGCAGACCGCTGTTTGGTTATTATCTTTATTAATAACTGTAATATAAGTTACACCTGTTTTTCCCTGTGGAATTACCCTTGCCTGATTCAGGTAATCAATATCCGGCTGTACAATAGCAATCTCTGGATCAGAAGTAACCCACATTAAATTTGTATCTTTTATATAATTCGTTACCATTAATGATGCACCCGACTTATCATCCGACTGCAACTCTAATTCCTTATGATCAAGCTCTATCGGCGTTGTCGAATCAGTTACTGTAATCTCACAAGTTGCTATCTGGGTAACACCTGATGGATTCGTCCATTCTAATACGAGAATTACTGGAATCCTAGGTGGTGTGGTCTTTTTCGCAGACAGCCTGATACCATCACCATCTTCGTCTCCAACAAACTCAACATATTTACTGGTATTATTTTGAGTACTCCATACAAAAGTAGACCCCTCTGGAAAATCTCCTGTACTAAGCACACCATAAACTGTAGTTTCTTCACCTACTGCCATATTCAGCCTGGTTGAAGTCAAGGTAAAAGATTCACCAATAATAATTGTTACTATTATTTCCGAACCATTTTCTGCACCTGGAATAACCGTCTTTGCTGTACTCTTAATCCTTATTCTTGCTTCACCTATGTTATTTGCTGTAATAATTGACTTTTCATCACCTGAACCCAAAGTCACATAGTCCCTCGACTTTATCTCCGTCTCATCTAGATAAAAGTTTACATACTCAATCTGAAACTCACTATTATTATTCAAAATATCTTTTGGTATATTAAGTCCTTCTGACAAATTATAGCGTCCATTCACATTAAGACGTATCGTATGTGTAAGGAAAGTACTTTTAACATCTACTACAACAGAAGTACAGGCCGTTGGACTATACCTGAGATTAGGTGTTTCATAAGCATCTCCTGGATAGAATGACAATTTATAGCGTCCTGCTTTTCCATTAAAGGAATAAGCTGCCCTGCTTTGGATCCACTCCATCTCAATAGTCTCTGCACCTTTCTTTTCATAGTCTAAAGAATCACACAAAAGCTCCCACGTGCCATCTGATAATAATCGCTCTGCTTTCCAGCGAATTCGGTTACCAATTGTATCACTGGAATCATTTTGTAAAAATTTCATATTGGGTATTTCAATATCTGTCCGATTATTTATAGTAATAGCACTACCACTAACTGTTTTATCAGACAAAAATTCATTACCATTTATTCTTACTTTAGGATTTACATATACATCAATTGTATCAGGCGTTCCACTCCCCTCAATATTCGTCTTTGGAATAGCAGTTAGAATAGCATGACCACCACCTATAGCCTTGAGCACACCATCTTCTACTGTAACTACATTTTCATTAGAGGCATCCCATGTAACATCCTCTTTTGCACTACCATAGACCAAATTCAAATATTGATTAGAATTCGTTGATGAGCCATCATGTAATCCTTCTCCCAGTTCCCACTCTTTCCCTTCCTCCATAATAATGGAATATTTCCCTCTTTGAGTAGGATCAGAATCATCGTCCTCATCAGTCTTAAACAAGTCTTTCATCCAGACACCTTTAGCTGCATCTTTATACAAAGCTCTGTTAATTGCTAACCCCACTGTAACCCTAATAACAAAGTTTGTAATTTCTTCATTAGTACTCTGATCCAAAATATAGGCATTAACAGTAACTGTTCCTGTTTTTTTCGCCGTAATACTAATAGTACGGGAATCCTTAACTTCAATCACCGCATCATCATTACCATCAACAGATACAATCGAATCAGTCCCCTGACTAATAACCCATTTTATGTCACGATTCGTTATATCTGATCCAATTAATGTCAAAGTATCTACCTGCCGGCATAAAGTGTAGCTTCCTGTTGTTGCTGTCTGCATTTCACCTGATCCATAAAGAATACCATACTTTGGCGCTGCTGCTGGTGGATCTGCTGCTTTCACACTGCGTTCTCCCCCGTAATATGGGAATATTCCGCAAACTATCGCTAATAAAAGCATTATTGCAACAATTCGACGCCCCCTTCTTTTCCATAGTCTATACACTATTTCTTTCATTCCTTTACCTCCCCATCTGTTTTCCGTCTATCCAGTATACTAACGATACTATTGCACACAATTCCTTATATAGTAAAATATCACATTCCTATGTCAAAATTGTGTAAAAATGCCAAAAATATCATAACTGCGATACCGTATAATATATATCGACAGAAAACTCCTCTCTTTTCACTATTTTTCAGTATATCATTTCAGATTTTATTTTTCAATATTAAAATTCTGCTGCAATATACTCCCCCTAAGAATAACTGCTATTACCTTTTAACACGATTTATCAATTTAACGTTCCAAAAGGTCTGTAATTAGCACGATTTCCTTTGTTGGATAGCCTAATTTAATTAGTTTTTCAGCAACTGCAAGAGATTTTTCTTCTCTTCCCTCTCTCCTGTCTTCTTCTCTGCCTCTATGTTTATTAGGAACTATAACTAATTAAATTGACCAAATTACTTGCTTGCTTTTCCAATTGCTGCATCAAAAAAACCACCGATTCCCACATCGCCTGCGTTTTTTCTTTGTACTTGAAAAAGCATTCTTCGCAACTTGTTTGCGGTTCCTTATCATTTTGATGAGCTGATTGCCCTTCGTTGTCTTGATAGAGAAACAGGTATCAAAAATGATTTTCCCCTCATTAGGAATGGCGCTTTCATTTCCTAGGATGTGTTTGAAAATCGCTTTTTACAAGATGTGCTTCTCACTTTGTTGGAAATTTGGCTCAAATTCAGGAGATTCAGCGGTTATCCTACTATAAGAGAAAAAGCCTGCATATCCAACTTGTTACATATCTTGAACCATTTATCAGAAAGCGTTCCCTAGAGCGTGTTTGAAAATTGCTTTTTGCAAGATGTGCTTCCCACTTTGTGGGAGTGCAGATTGTGAGAATGAATTTTCAAACACGCTCTAGTAAGAGGATGCACCTATTAATGCATGTGTAGTACATTATGGAAACAGACAAATTTTTGGTGTTATGACAACAGATATCAGTAAAACTACCCACCAGAACATAAATACTTATAAACTACACCCAGAAATGGAAGAAGGCTTCTGGCAGATGAAAGAGTTCTGGAAACCAGAGGCTCCTAAGAACACCAAATCCAACAATCATCTGCCATATCATAATGATTCTAACAGAATATACTTTTGGCCACAGGAATACAATATTCGTCTTAACGCAATTTATCAATCTGTTTTCCTGAAAGATCTGTAATTAACATGATTTCCTTTATTGGATATCCTAATTTAATTAATTTTTCAGCAATTACAAGAGAATTTTCTTCTCTGCCCTCTTTCCTGCCTTCTTCCCTGCCTTTTTGTCTGGCTTCAAATAGGAACTGATTATGGTCCCGGATTGCTTTTTCCTGCGCCTCATATTCCATTCGTTTTTCTTTATCCTGACTGATAACCTGTAATGCCTGATATGCACTTTCTATATAGGGATCCTTTGTTGCAATCATGGCAAACTCCTCCTTCCGTTCCGCATTAATAAATTTTGCCCATAATAAAAGATTATCACTGCCACCTTTTAATTCTTTCGGAAGCTTTGGCAGCTCCAAAACATGAAATTCCATTTTATCTGTATATAAAGTATGACGGCTGTCTTCTGCAATATGGAAACGTGAATAAAAATCTTCGGTATCCTCAAAAAGCTTAAAGTCAAGGATGCTGATACTTACACATTTTTTAAATTTGTTATAACTGTCACCCGGATTTATCTGCTCTGCATACATTTTTGCGAGATAGAACAGAGACCGCTCTGGCCATACGGATAATTCCGTAATTCTTCCATCCTCCGCTAATCTCACGGATAATTGAGCCATCACTTCTATTCCACGCTACTCTCCTTGCTGAATCCCTTCTTCTCTGCCTTTTTATCCGTTATATCGGTTCCATGCGCAATACTTGCTTTCATCCAGCCCTCCAATTCCACTTTACCTTTTGCTATTCTAACAAAACACCTGTCTGAAAAAAAACAGAAACATTCATATAATTTTATTATATGTAGCCCTTTCTAAAAATGCAAGCATAATTCTTTTGGCTATACTTGTATCACCGTGTTCCCAAGAAACAGAGTGAGCAATAACAGTCTATTGCCATGATAACCGAAAATATGTCATAAGGAGATTCTATAGAATATGAAAAAACTTCCATTGGAAATTGAAAATTTTAAAGAAATAATGGCCTAGAGCGTGTTTGAAAATTCATTCTCACAATCTGCACTCCCCACTTTGCGCT
>CANSYK010000043.1 GCA_947651225.1 uncultured bacterium
TATCCGTGCGCATCCATTATAGTAAACGCATGTATTTTATGCGTTTACTATAAATATCATGCGAAAAACCATCCGGCTATGCCGTTCTGGCGCTGCAAAAACAGCAATGCTTTCAGCCACAAATTTCCTCTGCTGTACCACTCTTAACCTGGGAAGAAACCGTTTCATACAACATCGCCTTTTCTTCGGTCTCCAGATAAATCAAAATGTCTGCTTCCGCTCTTTGCGCATACTCTTTATATTCCTCAAAAGATTTTCTGGAGGATTTGCGAAGCATCTGTACTTTTTCTCCTGCTTTGCGGCGTTTTTCCGCAAATGACAGCGCTTCCTTCCGAAGTGTCTGTGGATAAAGCAAAATCACGCCTCCCATCTTTTCCTCCACAAAAAGCTTTTGTCTTGTCAGAGCCAGCATTAACTGGTCAATCACAATGGCAAGGCCAATTGCCGGAACATCCATTCCAAACTGGCTTACAAGGCTGTCATACCGTCCCCCTGTTGCCAGTGCTTCTCCACTTCCATAGGTATATGCCTTAAAAATCACTCCAGTATAATAACTATACTGGCTTAACATACTAAAATCAATAGTAATATAATCCAGAAAACCATATAATTCCAGAATGGATTCCACCTTCATCAACCGTTCCAGCGCCGCAAGCACCTGTTTATTCTGAGTACGTTTCTGAATAAAGGTTACACTCTCTTCCAAATCTCCAAGCAGCTCTGGAAGTTTTAAGAAGATTTCTTTTAATGGCTCGTCTACGGTCAGATTGTCAAGCAGCTCTTCCACACCAAAAAAGTTCTTGCTTTCAATCAGGCTGCGCAGCTTTTCCGTCTCAAACTCCCCAAATCCTGCCTCCTCTGCCAGGCTTCGGAAAAAGCCTGCATGTCCAACTTCAAGCTGAAACTCTTTTAATCCACTTTTTAAAAGACTTTCTATCATAATTGCAATCATTTCGGCATCAGCGTCTGACGTATCATCATTAAAAAGCTCCGCCCCAACCTGTGTTACTTCCTGCAGTTTTCCCTTATATGGACTTGTGTTAACAAATGTATTTCCTGTATAGCACAAACGAATCGGAAGCACTTCCTCCCGACGGTATTTTGCCACACAACGTGCAATTGGAGGCGTCATATCAGGACGCAGCACCAAAGTATTGTTCCCACGATCAAAAAACTTGAACATTTCTTTTGACTGCACTGTTCCACGCTCTTTGCTGAAAATATCAAAATATTCAAAGGCAGGCGTTTCTATATCATGAAATCCATATGATTTCATAACACCATGTACTTCTTTTTCTACCGCCAACTTTCTCGCACATTCCATTCCGTAGATATCACGCACACCGCCTGGGGTATGCAAAAGCTCCTGTCCTTTTATTTCCTGCTCCATATCTGCCTCCATCTGTTCTTTGCCACTCTTTCCTGCTTAAAAAATATACAAAACAACCTATCCATTCTGACTTGCTATTTTCGCACAACCCACTATATTTCTTTTAATACAATCCTGTTGTACTTTTCTCCTGCGGAGCATACCCCTTCTTACGGAGTGCCTCAATAATATCTTTTTTATGCTCCTGGCCAAATGCTTCTAACGTAATGCGAAGTTCTACCTCTGCATTTCGGTTAATGCTAACAAACTGGTTATGCTCCAAACGGATAACATTTCCCTGCATCTGCGCAAGAACACCCGCAACCTTTTCAAGTTCTCCCGGCCTGTCCGGAAGTAAGATAGACACGGTAAATACACGTCCTCTCTGAATCAGGCCATGCTGTACCACAGAAGACAATGTGATAATATCCATATTGCCGCCACTTAAAATTGATACCACCTTTTTCTTTTTGCAATCCAGATGGCTTAATGCGGCAACTGTTAAAAGACCGGAATTTTCCACTAACATTTTGTGATTTTCCATAATATCTAAAAAGTTAACAATCAGCTCCTGATCATCTACTGCAATAATTCTGTCCACATTTTTCTGAATATATGGGAACACGACATCTCCCGGCGTTTTTACTGCTGTACCATCTGCGATGGTATCTACCTCTGGAAGCGTCACTACTTTCCCTGCCTCTAAAGATGCTTTCATGCAGCTTGCACCGGCAGGCTCTACGCCAATCACCTGAATCTTTGGATTTAAAAGCTTTACTAATGTAGAAACCCCTGCAGCCAGGCCGCCGCCGCCAATTGGCACCAAAATCATATCCACCGTTGGCAGTTCTTTAAAAATCTCCATAGCAATCGTTCCCTGACCAGTCGCCACCGTTTCATCATTAAAAGGATGTACAAAAGTAAGTTCCTGTTCTTTTGCAAGTTTTAATGCGTACTGGCAGGATTCATCATACACATTTCCATATAAAATAACACGTGCGCCATAACTTTTCGTGCGGTTCACCTTAATCAGCGGTGTTGTTGTCGGCATAACAATCGTAGCTGGTACACCATAGATTTTTGCGGCATAAGCAACTCCCTGGGCATGATTTCCAGCAGAAGCCGTAATCAGTCCTTTTTTCCGTTCTTCCTCACTGAGCGTACTGATTTTATAATATGCGCCACGAACCTTGTATGCGCCGGTATACTGCATATTTTCCGGCTTAAAGTAAACTTTGTTTCCCGTCTTTTCTGAAAAATATTCACTGTAAATCAAATTGGTAGCAAGCACTACCTCTTTCACCTTTTCTGAAGCTTCTTCAAATTTCTCTAATGTCATCATCGTTCTCAATTCCTCCCTGCTCATTTTTTTTGAACAGTGCATCTACAAATGCGTCTGCATCAAATTTTTGTAAATCGTCAATCTTTTCTCCAATTCCAATATATTTTACTGGTATATTCATTTCAGACTGAATCGCAATAGCAATTCCACCTTTTGCCGTTCCATCTAATTTTGTCAGCACAATCCCTGTAAGGTCTGCCACCTCACCAAACTGCCTTGCCTGCGCAAGGGCATTCTGTCCGGTAGTCCCATCTAAAACCACTAAAGTTTCTCTATGTGCGTCTGAAAATTCCCTGTCAATAATCCGGTTAATTTTTTTCAACTCTTCCATCAGATTCTTCTTATTATGAAGCCTTCCCGCCGTATCACAAATCAATACATCTGCTTTTCTTGCCTTTGCTGCGTTGACTGCGTCAAACACTACAGAAGCCGGGTCGCCGCCTTCCTGTCCGGCAATAATCTCCACATTAGCACGCTTTGCCCATTCTGTAAGCTGTTCAATTGCGGCAGCTCGAAAAGTATCTGCCGCAGCAACAATTACCTTTTTTCCCTGCGCCTTAAACTGTCCCGCAAGTTTTCCTACCGAAGTCGTCTTTCCAACGCCGTTTACACCGATTAGCAAAACAACACAGCGTTCCTTTTCAAAATCATATGCCGTTTCATCTATGCGCATCTGCTCCTTGATAGAGTCAATCAATAGCTGGCGGCATACCGCAATCTCTTTAATCTTCTGCTCTTTGACCTTTTCACGGAGGTTTTCAATAATCTTTTCTGTCGTATTCACACCAATATCAGCCATAATCAGTATTTCTTCCAGTTCCTCATAAAAATCTTCGTCTATCTCAGAAAATCCATTGAACAGAGAGTCTATCCCCGATTTCAGGTTATCTCTTGTCTTGGTCAGGCCATTTAACAATTTTCCAAAAAAACCTTTTCTCTCTCCCATTTTTACCTCCATCTTTTCATACAATGTCACGATTCACTCCATTTCTCCCATCATGTGACAGAAATGATTACTTTCGTAACTTTTTCTATCTTATCTCTTTTTCTACTAATTTGCAATCTCTTTTTCATCCAAAAGATTGACTGATACCAAAGTAGAAACTCCTTTTTCCTGCATTGTAATTCCATAGAGAATATCAGCGGCATTCATTGTACCGCGTCGATGTGTAATCACAATAAACTGTGTATCTTTTGTCAGTTTATGTAAATATTCCGCATAACGGCTTACATTGGAATCATCTAACGCCGCCTCAATCTCGTCTAAAAGACAAAATGGCGATGGCTTTAAACTTTGAATAGCAAAAAGCAGTGCAATCGCTGTCAAAGCCTTTTCCCCACCGGATAACTGCATCATATTCTGCAGTTTCTTTCCTGGAGGCTGTGCTACAATGCGAATGCCCGCAAGCAGAATATCCTCTTCCTCTGTCAGTTCTAAGGTACCACGTCCCCCACCAAATAACTCCTTGAAGACATTGTCAAAACGTATTCTGATTTCTGCAAACTGCTCTTCAAACTGTTTTCGCATCTCCGTATCCAGCTCTTCAATAATCCCTTTTAAAACATTTGCCGCCTCAATTAAATCACTATGCTGTGTACTTAAAAGCCCATACCGTTCCTGAACCTCCTGATACTGCTCAATGGCATTAATATTAACATCACCTAAGGCTTTCATCTGGCTCTTTAACTTGGCAATCTCCGTCCGCATCTGCGCAACGCTGTAGGAAACCTCCTTCTTATTTTCCTTTGCAATATGATATGTCAGCTCATACTGCTCCCACATATAATTCGTATAGGAGTCTATTTTTTCTACAAGCTTCTCTTTCTGGCTGTTTAAGCGGAAGCACTCTTTATCCAGATTACTTTTTCTAGCAGAAAGTTCTTCTCTCTTCTCAAAAAATCCTTTGTGCCGCACCGAAAGTTCTTCCCGCCTGGCAGTCTCGTTTTCAATCTCTTTTGCAAGTTTTTGTATCTGTTCCTGAATAGATACTATAATTTCCTGTGTCTTTTGAATTTCTTCCTGCTTTTGCCGTACCTGGACATCTGCGTCTTTTCCACTCTGTCCGGCTAAAGTAAGTTCTTCTTCCAAAGAAGAAAGTGTTTCCTGAATACGTTTTTTATTTTCCTCTATAAACTGGATACTCTGGCTCTGTGCCGATATTTCCTGCAAGAGTTCTGAATTTTTCTGTATCAGCGTTTCCTGTTCTTCCCTTTGCATCTCTAAAATTTTATTTAACTCGGAAAGACGCTCTTTACGCTCTTTTTCCAGACTTTCATTAGAGCGCACCTTTTCATCAATCCGCTCCACTTCCTGCAAAAGTTCGTCCCGCCGCTTCATCAGCCCTGTCTGCTCCAGACAAATAAACTCATAACTTTCTTTATTTTTTTGCATGTCCTGTCTGGCACGGTCATAATTTAACGTTGTAGTATTCTGTTGTAAACTCAACTCCTGGCGGACTTTCTGTCCAGACTCCATCTTTTGTAAAAGTTCCTGGCGTTCTGCTTTCTTCGTTGCAATTTCCTCCGTCAGTACAGAAAGACGGCTGTTTAATTCCTCCGTCTGCTTTGCCAGCTCCTCCACTTCACGGCGGCGCCCAAGCAGATTCTGGTTATTTTTAAAAGCGCCGCCAGACATAGAACCGCCTGGATTCAATAATTCTCCTTCTAACGTTACAATCCTTATGGTATAATGGTATTTTCTTGCCAGAGCCAAAGCATGGTTAATTGTATCCGTTACCACAAAACGACCTAACAGATATTCTACAAGATTGGAAAATTCTACATCTGCCTTTACCAGAGCAGACGCCATTCCAATTACTCCTGGTTCTGACAGAATATTCCCTGACAAATTGACCGATTTTGCTTTGATATTCGTTAACGGCAAAAATGTAGCACGCCCATAGCGGTTTTTTTTCAAAAACGCAATCATATCTTTTGCGGTCTGCTCATCTTCTGTTACAATATTCTGAATACTTCCTCCCAGCGCTGTTTCTACGGCAAGCTCGTACTCTTTTTGTACCGAAAGAATATCCGCAACCACACCTACAATTCCTGTATAATTCTTTTTTTGCTCCATTACCCGCTTAATACTTTGTCCATATCCTTCATATCGTTCTGTCAGGTTACGCAGGGATTGAAGCTTTGAATTTTCTATAAGATACTTTTGCTGAACATCTCTGTGTTCCTGACGAAGATTCTCCCTGTCTTTTTGTACGAGATCAAGAACATGGCGTGTCTCTGTCAAAGAAGCATCCAAAGAATTTATTTTCTGGTTAATGTCTTCTAATTTACTTTTTTCTTCCTGTAATGCCTCATCTAATTCAGAAGCTTCCGCTTTATTCTCCAGAATCCTTTTTGTAAGTTCTGCCTTATCTAAATTATTTTGTTCTAATAATGTTTTGATTCGTTCCTGTTCTGCTTTTACATTGGTATTTTCATTTAAATAAGACATTAAATCTTTATTGCACTGTCCCGCCTCCTCTTCTATGGAAACAATCTCTTCTGCCTTTTTCTGAATATTTTTTTCCGTCTCTGCCTGTCCTTTAGAGAGCTCATTTAATGTGCTGTCTGCCTCTTCTTTTTGAAGAGTATACATCTCCTTTTCTTTTTTCGCAGCATCCTTCCGCTCCTGTAAAGAAGCAATCTGCTCTAAGCTGTGCGCTTTATTTTGTGTGACAGTGTTAATCTGTTCGTTTAATAACTTAATTTCACCTTCCGACTGATTTAAAGAAACCTGTCTTTCTGAGCGTGCTTCTTTCTTTTGCTCCAACTCTTTGCCCAGTGCATCAAGCTTTGTATCTAATGCAAGATATTCTTCTTTTGTCCACTCAAATTCCCGTTCTGTATCCTCTAAATCTTTCAAAGCAATTTCCTGCTTCTGCTCTGTAGTCACAATTTCATCATGGATTCTGTCATATTCCGATAAAAAAAGATTAATATCCAGATTACGGAGTGTATCTCTGTAGGAAAGATATTCTTTTGCCTTCTCTGACTGTTTCTTAAGCGGTTCTACCTGCTTTTCAAGCTCCGATAAAATATCCTCAATACGGACAAGATTCTGCTCTTCCTCTGCCAGATTTCGTTCTGCCGCAGCCTTCCTTTTTTTGTATTTTACAATTCCCGCCGCTTCGTCAAACAGTTCCCGCCGCTCTTCAGGTTTTCCGCTTAAAATCTTATCAATCTGTCCCTGTCCGATAATGGAATATCCTTCCTTTCCAATTCCCGTATCAAACAAAAGTTCCTGTACATCTTTCAGACGACAGGAAGCGCCATTTAACAAATATTCACTCTCACCGGAACGGTAAACTCTTCTGGCGATTTTTACCTCTTCATAAGGAACATTTAATTTGTGATCTTCATTGCTGATTGTAATTGCCACATAAGCATAGCCCAGAGGCTTTCGCATCTGCGTTCCCGCAAAGATAACATCCTCCATCTTTGCTCCACGGAGCTGTCTTGCGCTCTGTTCGCCCAGCACCCAACGGACAGCATCTGCAACATTACTCTTTCCGCTGCCGTTTGGACCGACAATTGCCGTAATGCCGTTGTGGAACTCAAACAGCATTTTGTTGGCAAAAGACTTAAACCCATGTACTTCCAAACTTTTCAGATACATTCCATTACTCCATTTCCAAAGTCTGTTTTTCAGGAACTGCAAAAAAATATCCTGTGCAATCCGCACAGATTATTTTTCTACAGTTTCTTATCCTCTAACAACAAAATTGCCTGATAAGCAGCCGCTTGCTCTGCTTTTTTCTTTGTTCTCCCAGTTGCACAGGTAAGCTGCTCTTCATTGATAAAAACCCCCACCAGAAAAGTCTTATTGTGATCTGGTCCATTTTCCTGTAACAGAACATATTTCAGGTCAATATGCTCCCTTTGCACAATTTCCTGCAGATAGGTCTTGCTGTCATAAAAAAGTTTTTTCTTTTCTATATCCTTTAAAACAAATTCTTCCACATATTTTTCCGCACAGGAAAATCCGCCATCCAGATATACGGCGCCAATTGTTGCTTCCATTGCATCGGATAAAATCGAATCCCTGTCCCGGCCACCAGTCATATCCTCTCCTCTGCCAAGCAAAATAAATTCTCCTAACCCAATTTCTCTTGCACAAAGCGCAAGCGTCGGCTCACAGACATAACTGGCACGAATTCTGGTCAGATCCCCCTCTGGCTTTTTGGGATTTTCCCGAAAAATCTTTCCACTGGATATCAGTTCTAAAACAGCATCCCCTAAAAATTCCAGTCTTTCATTACATTCGTACTTGTGCAGCTTTTTCTCATTCGAATAGGAACTGTGCGTCAAAGCTGTCACCAAAATTTCCGGATTTTGGAACTGATAACATATTTTCCTTTCAAATTTTTCGATTCGCTCTTCTTTATTCATAGCATATGCACCTATCACTCTTCCACCTGTGCTTCTCCAATCGCCTGAAGCACCTGTTCCACCGTTTCAATCTGTTCCACTATGCTTTCATCAATTACTACATCAAACACCTCTTCAATTCCCATCATAATCTGGTAAATTTCCATCGAATCCGCACCCAAATCATCGGTAAACGACATTTCCATACGAACCTCTTCCGGCTCAATTGACAATACTTCTGAAATCACCATTTGAAGTTTTTCAAATTCCATACTATTACCACCTTTATTCTTATAGTCAAAGAACTGTTCCAACATGCTCTATAATCTTATGACAACTTTATCAGTTCTTAATATTTTCTTTAATTTTTTCATTTATACCTTCTTCATTAAATTGAATACATTGAAGGATTGCCTGCTTAATATCCTCACTCTTAGAACTTCCATGTGCCTTTACCACCAGGCCATTCAGTCCCAGAAGCGGAGCGCCGCCCTGATCCGCTCCCATAAATTCTTTCATGGTCTTTTTCAAGGCAGGTTTAATCATAAGCGCACCAATTTTACTGCGCAGAGTCGCCATCAGCCCTTTTTTCACCTCATCAAGCAGAGTAGATGCCAGCCCTTCATACAACTTTAAAATAACATTTCCAACAAATGCCTCACAGACAACAACGTCTGCACCGCCTTTTGGAATGTCATGCGCTTCAATGCTTCCGACAAAATTAATACCCGTACATTCCTTTAGTAAAGGATATGTTTCCTTTACTAACATATTCCCCTTTTCTTCTTCCGCACCAATATTTACAATAGCAACTTTGGGATTACTGATCCCCTTGACATGCTTCATATAGATCGAACCCATTTTTGCAAACTGCACCAAATGAGAAGACCTTGCATCCACATTGGCTCCACAGTCAATCAACAGGGAAGCTCCCCTGGCTGTTGGAATGAGAGGCGCTAATGGCGCACGCTCAATTCCTTTGATTCTTCCTACCACAAACTGGCCTCCCACAAGTATTGCCCCTGTACTTCCAGCCGAAACAAATGCCTCTGCCTCATTGTGCTTTACCAGATTCATCCCTACCACAATGGAAGAATTTTTCTTTTTACGAATCGCCATAACCGGTGGTTCATCAAATCCAATTACATCATCCGCATGCACAACACGCATTCTGGAAGAATCATAGATATATTGGGCAAGCTCTTTCTGAATCTCTTCTGTTCTTCCCGTCAATATAACAGATATTTTATCTGAAGCCTCTAATGCCTCAACTGCCCCTTTTACTGTTACTTCGGGGGCATCATCCCCTCCCATCGCATCTACAACAACCCTTATCTGTTCGCCCATTTTGAAGTCATCCTTTCCTTCTTACATTAAAATAATTTTTCCCCTTTTCTATAAACAGACCTGTTTTATACGATTCCTGTAATTTCCGCTTTATATTGTACTAAAAAACTCTATAGAGTGCAACAATTTCCTGAAACTAAAAAAGGTGCGAAGCCTTTCCAGGCTCGAAAACACCTCGCCAGAAAAGACTACTGTCGCACCTATGAAGAACACAAAACCAGCGTTCTTCGCATATTACATTTTAAGCAATGACCAAACACGCTCTAAAAACTCCAAATCTTAGTGGTCTTCCCACTCAGATAAAATCCCTTCACAGGCATCTACATCCATCTCTTCTACCGCATCATACAACCGCTGCAATAACTCGCATTCCCAGTCCTGATACCGGTATCTGCGCATTTCCTCTGCCACTTCCTCCATACGGTCCATGTCCAGATTCTCCAAGGCATCCCGCATATCAGCAAACAGACGGTTCTGCACCTCGTCTGTAATCGCTGCACGCACATCATCATCCTCTTCCTCTTCCTCTTCCTCTTCCTGAAAATATCCTTCCAAAATCGGCAGATAGGAACGATACTTTTCAAGCATATCATCCGTATGGCTGTGAATCGCTTCCCCATCCTTGTCAATACCAGCTTTTTCCATTGTCGCTGCCAAATCTGACAATGCCATTGCCCCAATCTGTTTTGATGCGCTTTTTAATGCATGTGCTTCTATTGTATAATTATCCCAATTCTCTTTCTGCTCCAACTCTTTCAATAATTCAGCCTTTTTCTCAATGACACGGTAATAATCCCGCAAGACGTTCCAAAACAGCTTTTCACTTCCCAGAAGCTTCATAGAATACTCAATATCCAAATCAGCAATTGGAGGAATCGTTTCTTTTTGTTCCTGTTCCTTCTGTATAGCGCTATACTCCTCAGCGCTTACTTTCTTAATTTTATCTGCCGGAAGCCATTGTTTCATTTTAGAAGCTAAAATCCGAAGTTCAATCGGCTTTGCAACAAAATCGTTCATACCTTCCTTCATGAACATTTCCCGTGTACCTTCCACCGCATTTGCCGTCAGGGCAATAATCGGTATATCTGCATATTCTAGATGGAATCTCCTGATAATATGGGTTGTTTCCACACCATCAAGCTCCGGCATCATGTGGTCCATCAAAATCACATCATACTTGCAAACAGATATTTTCCCAATTGCCTCCTTACCACTAAGGACTGTATCAATCTTCATCTTTAACGGCTCCAGAAGCCCTTCTGCAACTGTAAGGTTAATTGCATTGTCATCTACAATCAAAACCCTCGCATCTGGTGCAATAAAATCAATCCCATCGTCCTCATTATCCAGACTCAGATGAATATCCTCATGGTTTAAAATCATAGCAAGATTTAACGTATAAATCGGCTTTTTCATAATCAGTAAATTTGGAATTGGATATTCTACCAGCACATTAAATCCTACTAAAAGAACAGCCAAAATCTCTGGATTATCTTTCACAAACTTTTCCACAGCAGAAGTAAAATTCACATGATCCACAAAAAGGAATATCTCATTTTCTATTTCCTTTAGAGAATCCAGATCCTCTTCTGAATCCAGATAATAATAAGCCGCCTTTAACCTTCTGCTATCTTTTTTTAACTGTCGGCTGATATAAGGATTTCCCATGAAGTTGATAACCGTTGCCGCCCTTTTTTCCTTTATGGTAATACTTGGCTGGTCATCCACAATCTTCTGCGGAATATGAAAAGAAAATGTACTTCCTTTTCCATATTCACTCTCCACATGGATATCCCCACCCATTAACTGTAACAGTCGTTTGGAAATCGCCAACCCCAGGCCGGTTCCTTCGATATTGCGGTTTCTCTTGCTGTCCACCTGCTGGAATGAACGGAACAGTTTTCCAACGTCTTCTTTCTTAATGCCGATACCGGTATCTTTTACACTAACTAAAAGATCTAACTTATCTTCCGAAACTCTTTCATAATCCATTTTCACAAGAACACGCCCTTCTTGTGTGAACTTTACGGCATTATTCGCTATATTTATGATAATCTGTTTAATCCTTATATTGTCACCAAGTAATACATTTGGAATATTCGGCGCAATATCTAAAATCAGCTCAACATCCTTTTCCCCGATTCTTGTCAATATAATATTGGAAATATCACTGATAATTGACATTGGCTCATATTCTCCTATATTGATATCCATTTTTCCAGAATCAATTTTAGAAAAATCCAAAATATCATTGATAATCGTAAGTAACGCTTTTCCTGAAGATTTAATTTGGTTGATATAATCCCTCGCAGCAGGTGACAGTTCTTCCCGAAGCGCCATTTCTGCCATTCCGATCACTGCATTCATCGGCGTACGGATCTCATGGCTCATATTAGCAAGGAAATCCGACTTCATATTTGCCGCCCGTGCGATATCCCGGCTCGCCTGATAGGTGAGAAGCTTACTGTAAGCTATATCTGACAGAACTTCTGAAATTGCCTGTAAAAACTCCACCCCCCTGTTCATACGCTCCTCTGTAACAATCGAAACTTTTTCTAACAGTTCTTTACAAGTTTCAAAATCTGCTCCTGTTATTTCTGCTGCATTTGTAATGAGTGAATCGTCCGGTTTTTTCGTCATAACCTGACCTGCTATAAAACAGCCTGCTAACTGCTCATCGTTTTCCATAATCGGTGCAGAAACAGACAAAAGTCCCGCATGGCAGGTATGAACAACGGGAACCCCCTTTTCCAGTGTCAACTCTGCCCCTCCCAAATAACACTCACGGCAACGCTTTCGCCCTTCCTCTGACTCAAGCATCAGTTTCGCACAGAAATCACATCCACTTTTTGTAAGGGTTACCCCTTTACTGTCAGTTACCAATGCTTCAATTCCTGTCATTTTCGTAAAGAGATTCTGCATCCTTTGCAGAATTTCAAAATCGACCAAATCGGTTATGTATAAATTTTCCTCCATATTTCCCCCATTCCTTCTGTCCCAACACACTCTAAAGAGCGAATATAAATTTAACCCAAAATCTTCTCCACTGTATCCATTAATTTTGCTTTCTCAATTGGTTTTAACAGATAGCCCTGCGGCTTTTCACTCAAAGCCTCACGAATCTTGTTTCCATCTGTCATCCCAGTCAGAAAAACAACCGGAAGATCCTGTGTCATTGGATTTTCATGGATTTTTCGGAGCACGGATGGTCCATCTTCTTCCGGCATAACATAATCCAGTAAAATTAAATCGGTCTGCTTCGTCTCTAAAAACTTTAATGCCAGCTTTCCATTGATTGCTGTCGCCACATCATACGATTTGTGCAGATGCTCTTTAATAACGCGCAGCATTCTTACATCATCATCCACGACAAGAATATGCTTCCGACGCTTTTCCCCATCTTCAAGCATCTCCTGTATTTCCTGCATGCGCTGCCTTTCTTCCGCTTCACGCCTGCGCCCTTCTTCCTGTGCCTCACCTTCAATGCGCTCAAATTTCCTTAAAAAACTTACGATCTTGCTCTCAATCGCTTTTGTCGTCATAGGCCTTTGCATAACAATATCTGCAATTCCTGCGGTTACTTTTGCAAAATCATTGCAATCCTGTGCATCACCTAATACAACAAACGGAGTCCCTTTCCGGCTTAACTCATTTTTCACCTGTACCATCCGGCTCATTGCTTCTTTTGATTCCCGGTCCATGCAAAAAACAAAAACATCCGGTGAAAAATGCTTAATATGGCTAACCAAATCCCAGTAACGATCCGATGACGACTGCGATTCAAATGTCTCATCCATATGCAAGAAAAATTCGTCCATAGAAGTTTTATTACTTCCTGTCAACAACACTTTATATCTTCTCATAACAGCCCTCCATATTGAGTAAGAACCTGTAAATAATTAAATGAAACAACTTGCTTGCCTGTTTTTTCGATTGCTACATCAAAAAGCCTCGCCGTAGCCCGCTACGCCTACGTTTTTTTCTTTGCACTCGGAAAAACATTCTTCGCAACTTGTTCCTTTAATTTATTTACAGTTCCTAAGATTAATCTTTCTTATAGAAGAATGACTTCATTGTAGAAAAATTATAATTTGCCGGTGCAATAATCTGCTCCGTACTTCCCACAAAAAGAATTCCTTCTTTCTTTAAAGCAGCATTAAATTTCTTATAGATATCCTGCTTTGCTTCTTCTGTAAAATAAATCATAACATTTCGGCATACAATCAAATCACAACGGTCTGGATAGGTATCTTTTAACAGATTGTGCTGACTGAACTTCACACAACGCTTCACCTCATCACTCACCTGAAATCTCTTAGCATCCAATTTCTTAAAATATTTGCTTTTTAAATCTGCCGGAAGTCCCTTCAGGCTTTTATCATCATAAATTCCAAGCTGTGCCTTTTCAAGCACCTGCTTATCAATATCAGTTGCAACAATCTGGATATTTTTCAGCGGCATGAACTTGCCCAGAACCATGGCAAGCGTATATGGCTCATCCCCTGTTGAGCATGCCGCACTCCAGATTTTTATATTCTTTCCAAATTTCTCAAATAAGTAAGGAAAAATGTCATTTTCCAAAAGCCTCCATTGCTCTGGATTCCGGTAAAACTCTGAAACATTTATGGTCAGATACGCTACAAACTCCTCTAAAAGCTCTTTATTTGTCCGTAATGCTTCTACATATTCATCGTAGCTTTTAATCTTAGCCTTATTAATCAGTGAGTCAATCCTTCGCTTCATCTGACGCTCCTTGTAGCAGCTCAAGTCAATCTTTGTCAGCTGAAATACTTTCTTTTTAAATGCTTCATAATCACCCATACCTGTTATCCACCTTTCTTTTTTCTTCTATTTACCAAAAAACGCCAATCTGCTAAACACAGATTGGCGAACAACATTCTCTTTGCTGGCAGATGTATTTGCTATATCTACAGGGAACAGCAAATAATGATCTTATTCACTGTTCTTACTATCAATGCCATTTATTCTTCCGTCGCTGCTTCCTCTTCCACTGCTACAGGCTCAGCTTCTTCTGCATTTTCGGATTCGTTCAGCAATGCCTTAATGCTCAGGCTGATCTTATGTTCTTCATTCTTAAAATCAACAACCTTTGCCTCTACTTCCTGTCCAACCTTTAATACATCAGAAGGTTTATCAACATGCTCTCTGGAAATCTGAGATACATGAAGCAGTGCATCTACGCCAGGCTCCAGCTCAATAAACGCACCAAAATCTGCCATTCTTGCAACCTTACCCTTTACCACAGTACCAATACCATACTTGCTGTCTGCATTTAACCATGGGTTCTGATCCTCAAATTTCAGGCTGAGTGCAATTTTATCATCTTTAATATCTTTAATCAGTACTTTTGTCACATCACCGACATTAAATACTTTCTTTGGATTCTCTACACGTCCCCAGGACATTTCAGAAATATGCAGAAGACCGTCCGCACCTCCTAAATCAATAAATGCGCCAAAGTCTGTTAAGTTCTTAACAGTACCTTCCACAACATCTCCAACATTGATTCTTGCAAACAATTCTTCTTGCAGTTTCTTCTTTTCCGCAATCAGAAGCTGTTTTCTGTCACCGATAATTCTTCTCTTCTTTGGATTGAATTCACTGACTACAAACGCAATCTCCTGTCCTGCATATTTTGTCAGATCCTTTTCATAAGTATCTGATACTAAGCTTGCTGGGATAAATATTTTTGTTTCTTCCACAACAACGCTGAGTCCGCCGGACAATACATTAGAAACAGTAGCTTTCAATACTTCTTTGTTTTCAAAAGCTTCACGGATGCGCTCATTGCTCTTTTCCTGCGCAAGACGCTTGTAAGTAAGAAGTACCTGGCCCTCGCCATCATTCACCTTTAAAACCTTGGCTTTCATGACATCGCCTTCTTTTACAGCAGAAGTAAGGTCAACCTGCTGGTTGCTGTATTCATTCCTGGTGATAACCCCATCAGCTTTATAGCCAATGTTAAGAACGATTTCATCTTCCTTAACGCTGATAACTGTCCCTTCTACAATCTCTCCATTGTGGATTGTTACTAATGATTCTTCCAATAATTGTTCAAACTCATTATTCATGTCTGACATATGATTGAACCTCCTTAATTATTTTATTCGGGGTTGAAGCCCCTGCAGTAATACCCACGCTACGAAAGGACTGAAAAAGTTTCAAATCCAGGTCATCAAGTGTCTGTATAAAATGTGTGTTCAAGCACTCCTCTTTGCAAATCTCGTATAACTTACGGGTGTTTGAACTATGTTTTCCACCTATCACTATCATTGCGTCGGATTTCCTTGCAATAGTACACGCTTCTGTCTGACGCTCTTCGGTAGCGTTGCAAATTGTATTCATAATAAGTATATCATAACTCTTTTTGGATAAAATAGCAACAATATCTTTGAATTTCTTGTAATTAAATGTCGTCTGTGCCACAACACAGACCTTTTCACCTGCTTTTAGAGTGCAATTTTCGGCTTCTGACAGCGTTTCCACCACCTTGCACTGATTGTCACACCAGCCACAGGTTCCCTCTACTTCCGGGTGTTTTGCATTTCCCACTACGATGATCTGATAGCCCTCCGCTTTTTTTTCCTGTACAATGTTATGAATCTTTTTCACAAATGGACACGTCGCATCTACAATCCTCACCTTTTTTTGTTTCAACTGCTGAAACATCTGCTTCGTAATTCCATGAGACCGGATGATAACAGTCGCTTTTTCGTCCTCTTGTAACTCATCCACCGAATCAAGCACCTGTACACCTTTTTTTGCAAATCCCTCCACTACCTGCTCATTGTGGATAATCGAACCAAGTGTATAAACCTTCTGTTCCTTTTTGGCCTCTTCCTGTACCATCTCAACGGCACGTTTCACGCCAAAACAGAAGCCTGCACTCTTTGCCACTGTCACCTCCATAGAATACCTCCCAAAATACCGTTTCTTACATTTTAGAGCATTTAAGTTATCATTTCACACTTTTATCCCCATAAAGAGAAACTACTGTGTCAACCACTTCCTCAATCGTCATAAACGATGCATCCACAAAAGAAGCGTCCTCGGCAGGGCAAAGCGGCGCAATTTCACGGTTCATGTCCTGTTCATCCCTTGCGATAATATCTTTCTCTATTGTATCAAGGTCACACGCTTCCCCTTTTGCCTGCAGCTCTTTAAAGCGCCTTTTTGCACGCTCCTTAGAACTGGCCGTCAAAAAAACTTTCAAATCGGCATTTGGCAGGACACAGGTTCCGATATCCCTTCCATCCATAATGACATCTTTTTTCTTAGCCAACTCTCTTTGCAGACTCAAAAGCTTTTCTCTGACTTTAGGATATTTTGAAGTATCTGAAGTCATCATACTGACTTCCTCCGTGCGAATGAACGCATTGACATTTTCTCCATTTAGCAGTACCTGTTGTTCCCCATCTTCATATTCAATGGAAACGGTAATCTCATTACATGCCTCTGAAATTTTTTCCTCATCCTGCGCCAAAATCCCATGACGCAAAAAATAGAGTGCCATGGAACGGTACATTGCTCCAGTATCTACATAAATAAATCCGAGTTCCTTTGCCACTCTTTTTGCGATTGTGCTTTTTCCCGCTCCTGCTGGTCCATCAATTGCTATACTATGCATATCTTCTCTCCTTTTAAAACTATTCTGATACAGAAATTCCTGCCAGATACCCGGTTGACCATGCAATCTGCAAATTGTAACCCCCGGTCTTAGCATCTACATCCAAAACCTCACCCGCAAAATAAAGTCCTTTCACCTTTTTGGACTCCATCGTTGCAGGATTGATTTCTTTTACAGAAATACCACCGCGCGTAATAACGGCTTCGTTATATCCTCTTGTTCCCTCTATCGTAAACGGAAACGCTTTGATCAGCCTTACCAGATTTTGCCGCTCCTTTTTTGTAATTTCATTGACTTTCTTTTCTGGTTCTATTCCAGAAATCTTTACCACTACAGAAATCATCTTTGCCGGAAGTAGCTTTGAAAGACTGTTTTTAAAAAAGCTGTTCTGAAACCCCTTAAAGTCCCGTAAAATCCTTTCATCCAACTGTCGTTCTGACAACGCAGGCTTTAGGTCAATCTGTGCTGTCAGGCCATTGGCATTTGGGGCATTAGAATCCACCTGTAAGAACGTTCCACAGACTGTACTGCTGGCAGAAAGCACAAGTGGGCCGCTTACACCAAAATGGGTAAAGAGTAGTTCTCCCATCTCCTCAAACAGTTTTTTCTTTCCTGACTTCAGATTTAAAACCACATTCCGCAGGGAAAGCCCCTGCAATTCTTTGATGTAATCTTCCTTTACACAAAATGGCACAAGAGAAGGAACGGTTTCTACAAGATGATGTCCTGTTTCTCTTGCAAAACGATAGCCATCCCCTGTAGAACCAGTTGAAGGGTAAGAAATACCGCCCGTTGCAACGATTACAGCATCTGCACGCTTTATTCCCCCGCTTTTTAAAACGACGCCACTACATGTACCATCTTCACAAAAAAGCTTCTGTACTGTTGTATTCAGGCAAATCCGCACACCAGCATCCTCCAAAAACTTTTTCAGTGTGAGAATGACATCGGAAGATTTGTCAGAACAGGGAAATACACGATTTCCACGCTCTGTTTTTAAAGAAAGCCCTTCGGATTCAAAAAAATCCATCACAGAAGTACTATCCAGGGTATAAAGCGCACTATATAAAAACCGGGGATTCTGCATCACATTTTTTAACAACTCTTCCACATCACTGTTATTTGTGATATTGCAGCGCCCCTTTCCTGTAATATAGAGCTTTTTCCCAAGCTTTTCATTCTTTTCATATAATACAACCTGATGCCCTGCCTTAGAAGCGCCAACTGCCGCCATCATTCCTGCAGCACCGCCTCCGACTATAATTACCTTACTCACCTTCTGTTATCCTTTCCAGCGCAAAGCACACTGCTTCTTTGGCCGCCTGTGTCCGCACCTGCTTCCTGCCCCCCTCAAAAAGAAACATCCTTGCACAGACTTTCCCCTGAAAACAAGTTCCAATATAAACGGTTCCCGCTTTTGTCCCATCCTCAGCATCCAAAGGCCCTGCATACCCTGTCACAGAGATAGTCAGTTCTGAACCTGTTTTTTCCTGTACCCCAAACGCCATCTCTTCGGCGACCTGACTGCTGACCACTGTATATTCTTTTATTGTTTCCGAATGAACCCCCAAAACTTTTTCTTTTACACGATTAGAGTATGTGACATAGCCCTCTTCAAAAACCTCTGATGCACCAGGTACATCAACAATGGCTGCCGCAATCATTCCTCCGGTACATGACTCTGCCGTTGAAATATGAAAGCCTTTTTCTCTTAATTTTTCTACCAGCCTTTCACTACATCTTTCCATCGTCTAATACCTCCCGGTTTTTCCATAGATAATCCACAAGAGAAATAATGGTTAGAAGAATTGCCGCATAGATAAATATATACTCTGCAATATTAATTATTTCTCCATCAAGATTAAGAATCAGTAAAACAGACATCAACATCTGGACTACTGTTTTAATCTTTCCCCACCAGCCTGCAGCAATGACAACACCTGCATCAGAAGCCACCAGCCGAAACCCGCTGATAATAAAATCCCGGCTGATAATAATAATTACGCCCCAGACTGGCATCGGATTATCTGGCAGCGCTACAAAACAAATCAACGCTGAGCAGACTAAAAGTTTATCTGCAAGCGGATCTACAAACTTTCCAAAATTGGACACAAGATTATACCTCCTCGCCAGATAGCCATCCAGCGTATCCGTCAAACTTGCTACAATAAAGATAAACGCAGCAATATACTTAGAATACGGAATCTGATTTGTCAACATAAAAAATACAAAAAAAGGAATTAACAGAATCCGCAGCATCGTTATTTTATTTGGTAAGTTCATCTTACTACTCTCCATTCCGCCGCCTTTTTTCGGCGGCACAATCTGGTAAGGAACTGTAAATCATTAATTTGACCAACTTGTTCCGTTCATTTATTTACAGTCCCTCATGAAAAAGTATGCCACTACTTTTCATATTATTTTCCCAATCAAATCATATCCCTCTGCCCCAACTACTTTTACTGTTATAAAATCCCCTGACATCAGGTTCCATTCACTCCTGACAAAAACATAACCATCCACCTCTGGTGCATCCATATAGGTTCTGGCAATATATACACTTCCATTTGGAAGGCTTTCCTCTGGAAGGCTTCCCTCTACCATAACAGAAAGTTCTATGCCAATCTGTTCTTCGCACTTTTCAAAGGCAATTTCCTGCTGCAGTTTCATAATCTCATCTCTTCTTGCCTCTTTTACCTCTTCATCAATCTGGTCTTTTCGTTCTGCTGCTGGTGTATCTTCCTCCTGCGAATAAGCGAACACCCCCAGACGATCAAAACGCTGCTCTTTTACAAATTCCTTTAAATCTTCAAAATCTTCTTCCGTTTCCCCAGGAAATCCAGTCATCAATGTGGTACGCAAAGCAATCCCCGGTATCTCACTCCGAAGCTTTTGAATCGCATCTGCAATTTCCTTTCTCTTCGTATGACGTCCCATCTTTTTTAAGATGCGGTCTGAGCTGTGCTGAATCGGAATATCCAGATAGCGACAAACCTTTGGAAGACGTTTTATCGCATCAACTAACTCCTGCGTAATCTCCTCTGGATAGCAGTACAAAATCCGAATCCACTGTAACTCTTCTATCGAAGAAAGTTCCTCTAAAAGCTTTGGCAGACTTTTCGCTCCATATAAATCTGTCCCATATAATGTAGTTTCCTGTGCAACCAGAATCAACTCTTTGGCGCCATTTTGAACCAAATGCTTTGCCTGTGCCATCAGATTTTCCAATGGAACACTTCTGTATTTTCCCCGTACTTTTGGAATAATACAATAACTGCAATGCTTATCGCAGCCTTCGGCTATCTTTAGATAGGCATAATATCCACCTGTCATGCTGTTACGTTCTGGCAAAGGTTTGGGCAAATAGTCCACATCTTTTAAATATTCTGCTGCAGAACTTTTTTCTTCTGAAACGTCTTCCCCTACCAGAGCTTTCTGCCGTATCCCCTGTTCAATCGCCTCTGCCAAAGCCTCATATCCGGTGGTGCCGACAATCACATCTACTTCTGGTATTTCCTGTCTGATTTCCTCATGGTAACGCTGCGCAAGACAACCTGCCGCAACCAAAAGGTTACATGCTGCCGTCTCTTTGTATTCTGCCATCATAAGAAGTGTATTAATACTTTCTTCCTTTGCGTCACCAATAAAACAACAGGTGTTGACGACAATCACCTCTGCTGCCGTCTCATCATCAACTATCAAATGCCCCGCCTTTTGCAGGGCTGTAATCATCATTTCGCTGTCAACCAGGTTCTTATCGCATCCTAATGACACAAAAAATATCTTCAAACCAATTTCCTCACAATCCTTTTTTCTGCAGTGCAGCCTCTACGCAGTTATGCATCAGCATGGCAATTGTCATCGGGCCTACACCACCCGGAACAGGTGTAATTGCACCAGCTTTTTCCTTTACTGCCTCAAAATCCACATCTCCACAAAGCTTTCCGTTTTCATCCCTGTCCATTCCCACATCAATGACAACAGCGCCTTCCTTAATATAACTGTCATCAATCATTTTCGCCCGACCAATGGCAACTACAAGAATATCCGCACGCTTTGTTACCTCTTTCAAATCCGGTGTATGGGAATGACAGATTGTAACCGTTCCATTTTCCCAGAGCAAAAGAAGCGCCATAGGCTTTCCTACAATATTGCTCCTGCCAATAATCACGCACTCTTTTCCGTCAATCGTAACACCAGAACGCTTTAATAACTGGATAATTCCCGCAGGCGTACAGGACACAAAACCCTTCTGCCCAATGCTAAGCGCACCAACACTCTGCGGATGAAACCCATCCACATCCTTTAACGGACTGATTGTCTGAATAACCCGATCCTCACTAATATGCTTTGGAAGCGGAAGCTGCACTAAAATGCCATCAACCTCCTCCTTTTCATTTAATTCCTCTACCAGATGTAACAATTCTTCTTCGGTTGTTTCCTCTGGCAGTTCATACGCAAGAGACTCAATCCCCACATAGGCACAAGCCTTTTTCTTATTCCCCACATAAACCGTTGAAGCAGGGTTATCCCCCACCTGGATTACCGCAAGGCAAATAGAAATCCCCTTTTGCTTTAACTGTGCTGTCTGTTCCTTTAACTCATCCTTGATTTCCTGTGAAATCCTTTTTCCGTCAATAAGCTTAGCCATTATCTTCCTTCCTATCTCCTTTCCAACATGCCGGCTATCAAATGCGTTGCAGCTTTCCTTACACATAGCCTTATCATATGCCATAGAAAACTCCGCACTTTCACAACATTCAGACATTGAAAATGCTGCCGCCAACAAACTCCCTTACCAAAGAGTTATTCGGAATTCCTTCACAGCCAATTCCGATAAAATAATCTAAAAATTTCAAAAGCCGTTTTGCCTCTACATATTCTGGCACATCTTTTGGAATCCCAAATAAAATCGCCTCCGCATAAGGCTTTAAGACAGCCAGTTCATAAATCAGCGCTGAATTAAATATCACATCTGCCTTTTCCTGAAACGGGAAAATATGTCTGTCTTCTCCCCTTCGGACAGACGGCCACATTGCAATGGTCTTTTCTGCCGTTGTACCTCTTGTACGCGCATCGCGGACCATACGCCGGATTAACCTTCCATCGGTTGTCGAGATGCGGTTATGCTCATCTATATTTAACTGTGTCAGCGCACTGATATAGATTCTAAATTTACTCTCATCTGGAAGCGTATGCAAAAACTTCTCATTTAATCCATGAATCCCTTCAATAACCAGAATATCATCTGGTCCAAGCTGACGGAAATCGCCCCGGTATTCCCTTTCACCGATTACAAAATTAAAACTTGGAAGTTCTATCCGTTTTCCCTCTAAAAGAGCCAGCATATCATGTTCAAACTGGTCAACATCAATCGCTTCCAGACATTCAAAATCATATTTTCCATTTTCATCTAAAGGCGTATCTTTTCTGTCCTTGAAATAATTATCCATCGCAATCGGCTGTGGTTTTAAACCATATGTGCGAAGCTGAATCGAAAGGCGATGGGAAAAAGACGTTTTTCCTGAAGAAGACGGTCCGGCAATCAAGACAAACTTCTTGCTGCGGTCTTCCGCAATCTGCCCCGCAATTTCTGCAATTTTTTTCTCCTGCAGCGCCTCCTGCACCTGGATCAGCTCCTGTGCCCCTCCATGTGCTATAACATCATTTAACGCCCCGGCAGTATCTACATCCACTAACCTTCCCCACTCTGTCGCTTCCTGTAAAGCCGCAAAGAGCTTTGGACGATTAGGTAATTTTGCAATTACATCCGGTGTCTTCTGGTTCGGAATCTGAAGTAAAAATCCACGGTCATATTTTATTAAAGCAAAATATTTCAAAACACCAGTCGTTTCTGGCATATATCCATAAAAATAATCTTCAAAACCATCCAAAGCATAAATATTTACTTTGGATACCCTCCGATATTCAAACAGCCTCTTTTTATCATACATTTTGTAATGCTCAAAAATCTTTAACGCCTCTGAAGTATCTACCGACCGTTTCTCAAAAGGAAGATTCTTGCCCACCAGCTCTTTCATATACTGTTCCACACAAGAAAGAAGTTCTTCTGTCACTTCTATTCCATCTGCTTCACAATACACACCATCCCCCAAAGAATGTTTGATAAAAACATTCTGAAGCTTTTCGGAATCCGCAATGGCATAAAACGCCTTGAGCATCAAAAGAATCGCACCACGCTCATAGGTCTTATGTCCACTTCTGGTCGCTGTTGTCAAAAAGGCCACTGTACAATCCTTATGAACTGTCTTTCTAAGCTCCACAAGCTTTCCGGCCTTCTGCGCCAGAATAATATCATATTGATACTCTTTTTGATATTCTCTGGCAATTTCCCCATATGTAATACCCTCGTCATATTCTCTGGTATCTGTTCCTACTGTTACCTTCACCCGTTTTCCCATAGCCGTCCTCCTTCTCTACACATTATTTCAGAAACTTCTGCCTGATTCCATCCTATTCAAAACCTTCTGAATCTGTGCTTTCTCCCGCTGCAGCTGCTGTTTCCTCTGCTCGCTGTTAACAGAAATCTTCTGACAGGGAAATCCCAGCAGCACTTTATTTACCCTTGCTTCTTCTGCCTGCATATACCGAAAAAACGTTTCATCCTGCCTGTCCATCAATTTTCTGCCATACAGATAATCAATTTCTTCTATATAGGTTTCCGTTCCGGGTACCGCCCGGATAATTACATAATATTTTCCCTGGTCAATTAACATCTCCTCCGATGCAATCTGAAACCCAAGTTCATGGATACACTTTCTGACCAGAAAAACTTCAGACTGTGGGGATAATACCAGCTCTTTTGCCGAAACAGCGGCTTCTTTTCCTTCTTTTAAAATCCTGCTGATTAAGGCTCCACCCATTCCACTGATTAAAATAGTATCTGCTTCTCCTGGTATAAGCTTCTCAAGGCCATCCGAGAGGCGCAAAGAAATCCGGTCTGACATGCCATATTGTAAAATATGCTCCTCTGCCCTTTGTAATGGTCCTTCATTAATATCCATTGCAATTGCCGCTGCTGCCTTGTTTTCCTGTACCAGATAAATCGAAGTAAAGCCATGGTCACAGCCAACATCTGCTGCCACTCCATTTGACCAGACATTGTCCGCCACCCTTTTTAACCGTTCTGACAAATGTATCATTCTAAATAATCCTTTAACTTACGGCTGCGACTTGGATGCCTTAACTTTCGAAGCGCTTTAGCCTCAATCTGGCGGATGCGCTCACGAGTTACCTTGAACTCTTTGCCGACCTCCTCTAAGGTCCTGGCTCGTCCATCTTCCAAACCGAAACGAAGTTTTAAAACTTTCTGTTCCCTCTCCGTAAGAGTACTAAGCACTTCTTCTAACTGTTCACGAAGCAGGGTAAAAGCTGCGGCCTCTGCTGGAACCGGCACATTGTCATCCTGAATGAAATCCCCTAAATGGCTGTCCTCTTCCTCACCAATCGGTGTTTCCAAAGATACCGGCTCCAAAGAAATCTTCTGAATTTCCCTCACACGGTCAACCGGCATATTCATATGCTTTGCAATCTCCTCTGGATAAGGCTCTCTGCCAAGTTCCTGTAAAAGCTGCCTTTGTACACGCACAAACTTATTAATCGTCTCTACCATATGCACCGGAATACGAATTGTCCTCGCCTGGTCCGCAATCGCCCTTGTAATTGCCTGGCGAATCCACCAGGTAGCATAGGTACTAAACTTATATCCTTTTTTATAATCAAATTTTTCCACTGCCTTTATCAGGCCAAGATTTCCCTCCTGAATCAGATCCAGAAACAGCATCCCACGTCCTACATAGCGTTTTGCGATACTTACCACAAGACGTAGGTTTGCTTCCGCAAGTTTTTTCTTTGCCTCCATATCGCCCTGCTCCATGCGCTGCGCAAGCTCCACTTCTTCTTCTGCAGTTAAAAGTGGTACCTTTCCAATTTCCTTTAAATACATACGAACCGGGTCTTCAATGCTGACTCCTTCCGGAATTGATAAATCAATTTTTTCAATCTCTTCTTCATCCGGCACTTCCCCATTCGCTTCCATTTCCAAAAGCAGAGCATCATCTGCGTCTGGCGATTCTCCATCAGGAATCCGAAGTACATCAACACCTTCTGACTCCAGAAATTCAATGACCTTCTCCGTTTTTTCCTCATCCAGTACAACATCATTTAAAAAGTTATTAATTTCTGTAAGCTCCAACACATTCCGCTTTGATTTGGCAAGCTGTTTTAAAGCCACTAACTTCTCACGAAATCTCTGCTCCTCTTCCGCAGGACTCAGTTCTTTCTTTTTGCCACCTGCCCGTTTTCCCCCAGAGCTTTTTGCCGTACCTTTTTTCGTAACCTTTCTTGTCTCCTCCTCTGCTAAGAAATCTCCGGCTGTCTGTTTCTTTTCTGTTGCCATAGTGTTCCTTCCTTTCCTATATGTACCGACTTACGCTATACTTTAACCATCTTTCAAAGAAATATGCAATTTATCGGGTGTTTGCCACTGTTTCTTCTCTAAAATCAGCCTTTGGAGCTGCTCCATGTCTGTCAAATTTCTCATCTGATGGTCAATACTATACTCCTTGATACGTATAATCAGTTCATTTAATGCCTTTTCTTTTTCCTCCGTACCCATATCCGCCTGAAAATTTGTCTGAAACATCTGTGCTGCCATCTTTTGCTGTTCCACATCCTGAAAATAATTGATGATTTTTGCTGGAAGAACTCCCCCCCTGGCAAGCTGTTCATACAGCATAGAAGCTACAATATGATAATTCTCCTCACAAAAATCCTCTGGTGCCACTAGCTGGCTGACTGGTTCATACAGGCTTGTATCCTCAATCAGCCAGGAAAGCAGCAGGCGATACGAATATTCAATACCTGCCTCCTCTGCCTTCCGGCTTCTTTTTAACTCTCTGTCAGGCCGCTCCTGCTCATAGCCTTCCGGCATCCGGTTGCTGTACCGAATCACCAATTCCCGCAAATCCTCTTTCCGAATGGTGTATTTTGCGGCAACTGCCTCTAAATAATTATCCCTCTGCACCTTGTCTGTAAAAACCAGAAGCTTCTTTGCAAGCTCATGGTAAAACGTCGTCTTTTGCTCAGGATCTGTCATATCATATGTATTTCTTACAACCTCTGCCTCAAAAAAGAAGCTGTTCTTTGCAGTTTTTAACCGCTCCTCAAATGCGCTGTCGCCAAGTCCCTTGATAAATTCATCAGGATCTTTATAGGGTTCCATATTGACAACCTTTGCATTTAACCCTGCCCTGCGCAGAATCGGAATCGCCCGAAGAGCTGCTTTCTGCCCCGCACCGTCACTGTCATATGTTAACAGTACTTCCTTTGTATACCGTCTCATCAGATTTGCCTGCAATTCTGTAAACGCAGTACCAAGTGAAGCTACCGCACTAGAAAAACCCGCTTGATGCAGCGCAATCACATCCATATAACCCTCACAGAGAATCAAATAGTCCCTCTTTCCCTGCCTGGCATAATTTAACCCAAATAAATTCCTGCTTTTATCAAACAGCTTCGTCTCTGGCGAATTCAGATATTTTGGTTTCCCATCTCCCATTACCCGTCCGCCAAAACCGATTACATGGTTGTTGATATCCATAATCGGAAAGATAACCCGATTCCAGAACTTATCATATACCCCCCGCTCGTCCATTTTGAAAAGACCAGTTTCCTTTAAAACGCTGTCCTGATACCCTTGCTGCTTTAAATACCGGTATAGGCTATCGCCTCCCTGTCCAGCATACCCAAGGCCAAAACGCACAATGGTCTCATCCAACAATCCCCTCTGTTTTAAATAATCATGCGCCTGCTTTCCCTGTCCAGACTTCAATATCGCATAAAAAAAACGTGCCGCTTTTGTATTAATTTCCAGAAGCATTGCCCTTAAGCTTTCCTGCCTCTTCTGCTCTGCTGTCATCTCCTGCTGCGCAAGCTCAATTCCTGCACGGCCTGCCAGATACTCCATCGCTTCTAGAAACGAATAGTTCTCATATTCCATTACAAAGGTAATTACATTCCCCCCAACACCACAACCAAAGCACTTGTACATCTGCCTTGCCGGACTGACAGAAAAAGAAGGAGATTTTTCATTGTGGAACGGACAAAGCCCTACATAACCACTCCCAGAACGCTTTAGCCTGACATAATTTCCAATTACTTCAACAATGTCACTTCTCTGGCGTACCTGCTCAATCTGCTCTTCTGAATACCATGCCATAATTGCTGTTCCCCCTCTGCATAATTCTCCTTGCAAGTCCCTTTTTACAAGAAAAAAATAACAATGATAGAAAAACGTACACATCCCTATATTAGTTATTCGACGCAAAATCGAGGTTTCCTTTTTTATTTTTATCCGCACCTAAAGTGTGTTTGAAAATTCATTCCAGGAACTTTCAAACACACTTTAACGATGTTCAATTCCATGCACGCTCCATGACTTTGGAATCATAATATCCTTATAGAGATTTACAGCATACCGGTCGCTCATACAGGCAATAAAGTCACAGACAACACGCTCATTTTTCTCACCCTGTTCAATTAATAACAGAAATTCTGACGGCATCTTTTCAATATTATGTACATAATAATAATATAGCTGTCCAATCAAATTATAGACTTTCTCCTCTTCGCTCTTTGCCGCCGGATTGGTATAAACTTTCTGAAACATATAATTTCGCAGTTCTGCCATAGCCTCCTGTACTTCTTTTGACATACAGATATCGTTTTTCCCTTCACTATTTTTTACAATATCATGTACCAGCGTATTTAGGCGCAGATTTGTACTCTTACCTAAAACATCGGTCAATCGGGAAGGGATATCCTCTTCACAGAGAATTCCCGCACGAATCGCATCATCAATATCGGAATTAATATAGGCAATTTTATCAGACAGCCTTACAATTTTTCCTTCCAATGTTTTTGGCGTGGATTTTGTCTGATGATTTAAAATTCCATCCCGCACTTCCTTTGTCAGATTCAATCCGGCGCCATCCTTTTCCAGCCGCTCTACCACACGCACGCTTTGTGAATTGTGATGGAAACCGCCATACTCTTTAGAAATCCGGTTTAATGTCCTCTCCCCCGCATGGCCAAACGGCGTATGCCCCAAATCATGGCCAAGCGCAATCGCCTCTGTCAAATCCTCATTTAAAGACAATGCCCGCGCAATTGTCCGCGCATTCTGCGCCACCTCTAAAGTATGTGTCATGCGTGTCCGGTAATGGTCACCTTCTGGCGCCAAAAAAACCTGCGTCTTCTGCTTTAAGCGCCGAAATGCTTTACAATGTAAAATCCTGTCTCTGTCCCTCTGAAAATCTGTCCGAATATCACATTGCAGCTCTTTCTGGTCACGTCCTTCTGACTGGTCAGCAAAAGTCGCATATTCACTGAGAATCTGATGTTCCCGCTCCTCCTGCCTCTCCCGTAAATTCCTGTCCTTTTGTCCCTGCTCCATATTCACCCCGCCTTTATATTTTGCCAGTACAAACAGTACCCAAAATGCTGTTTTTGTACTATTCTATGTTGAAACCATAAAGGTTAATTATTGTACAGCGTCTTTTGCCCTAACATTATTCTTCAACTTGCCCAAGATAATAAAATCCTTTACATTCTTCCAGCCGAACCTTGACAAACGTTCCTATCTGCTCCTTACTCCCCGGAAAATGAACCAAGTAATTCTGGCTGCTCCTGCCAGTCAGCAAAGAAGAATCCTGTTGATTAACTTCTTCTGCCAGCACAGTATGCACTGTTTTTGTCCGCTCCTGCGCTTTCTGTGCCGAAATCTTCTGCACCTCCTTTAAAAGTCGGTCAAATCGTTCCTTTGCTACCTCTTCCGGTATCTGATCCTCCATTGCTGCTGCCGGCGTCCCAGTACGTTTACTGTAAAGAAACGTAAAAGCACTGTCATACTCTGCCTTTCTGACCATATCTAACGTTTCTTCAAAATCCTCTTTTGTTTCCCCCGGAAATCCCACAATAATATCAGTAGTCAGGGCAATATCCGGCACTGCCTTTCTTAATTTCTCTACCAAAAGAAGATAGTCTTCCTTTGTGTAATGACGGTTCATCACCTCAAGCAGCCGGCTGCTGCCCGACTGTAAAGGCAGATGCATATGATGACAGATTTTTTTGGAGTTCCCCATCACCTCAATCAGCTCATCCGACAAATCCTTTGGATGGGAAGTCATAAAACGAATTCGCTCCAGCCCTTCAATTTGCTCCACCCGCCTTAAAAGCTGTGCAAAGGTAATCGGCTGTTTCAGATTCTTTCCATAAGAATTCACATTCTGTCCTAACAGCATTACCTCAACAACACCGTCCTGCACCATACACTCAATCTCGGCAATAATATCTTCTGGCTCCCGGCTCCGTTCCCTTCCCCGCACATATGGCACAATACAATAACTGCAAAAATTATTGCAGCCAAACATAATATTCACACCACCCTTAAAGAAATATTTCCTCTCATTTGGCAAATCCTCTACAATCTCTGTTGTCCCCTCCCAGATATCCACAAGCATTTTCCGCTTTGCCCTCTGGTCTAGCAGCTTAATCGACAACAGCTCCGCAAGCTTAAAGATATTATGTGTCCCAAAAATCAAGTCCACATTCCGATAGCTTTTCTCAATCTTTTCCACCACCTCTTTTTCCTGCATCATACAGCCGCACAGCGCAATCACCATATCAGGATTTTTTTCCTTTTGCTTTTTTAACTGCCCCAACCGCCCGTAAACCTTTAAGTTGGCATTTTCCCGTACCGTGCAGGTATTATATAATAAAAAATCCGCTTCTTCCGAATCCGTTTCCTCATATCCAATCATCTGCATAATCCCCAGAATCTTTTCCGAATCCCGGGCATTCATCTGACAGCCAAATGTCGTAATATTCGCATAAAGCGGCCTGCCAAGCTCCTCTTTTTTCTCCTTTGCCCATTCCTGCAGCAGCCGAATAAAATAGTACTGCCTCTCTGGTTCTGCCTCTGGCGGCTCCTTTGTTAAATCTATTTTGTCAAAATCTGTTTTTTCTCCATACATAATTTTCCCTGCCTTTTATATAGTTAAGAACTGTAAATAATTATAGTAAACGAAAAAAACGCTTGCGTTTTGCTTCGTTTACAGCGCC
>CANSYK010000044.1 GCA_947651225.1 uncultured bacterium
TGTCATCCATCACTCCTAATATATATGAGCAACAAAATAATAAACTTAACTAAATAACATTGGTTCACTCCACCAGTAACTATTGTGCAAGTATACTTCTCGCATCTCACATAATTAATTGGTATTTTCCGCTTAATTATGTTATCATAACAGCAGTTAAGGTAAGAACCTGTAAATAATTAAATGAAACAACTTGCTTGCCTGTTTTTTCGATTGCACCATCAAAAAGCCTCGCCGTAGCCTGCTACGCCTACGTTTTTTTCTTTGCACTCGGAAAAACATTCTACGCAACTTGTTCATTTCATTTATTTACAGTTGCTAAACCAGATTTTCTCCAATACCAATAAAAATAACAGGATAAAAGAAAGGAAGTGCCATCATGCCAATACCGGGAAAAAACTCTTATACAGAGGATGACTATTACGCCCTGCCAGAAGATATCCGGGCAGAACTGATAGACGGAATATTGATTTATAACCAGGCTGCCTCTTCCAGAATCCATCAAACAATATTAAGTGAATTGCATATTACAATTGGCCAGTATATTAAATCAAAAAATGGCTCCTGCCATGTATATCCTGCCCCCTTTACCGTTCAGTTAAAAGAAGACGGAAAAACAGTTGTTGAACCGGATATCAGTGTGATCTGTGACAGCAGCAAGCTTACGGACAGAGGCTGTACCGGGGCGCCAGACTGGATTATTGAGATTGTATCACCTGGAAATCCTGGTCATGACTATATTCGGAAACTGAATCTGTATGCGGATGCAGGAGTCCGGGAATATTGGATTGTAGATTCCCGGACAGAACAGATTTTCGTCTATTGCCTGGAACAGATTGACTTTAAACCCAAAGCCTATACATTTCATGACAAAATCAAAGTCAATATTTATGATGATTTTGAGATTGATTTTCAGAAACTGGATTTATAAATTTATCCATTGTACAACCGTATCTACAGGAGAAATCGTTCCGCACTCCAACTGACACTGGCAGTTGAAAAAACTGCCGTTGCCGGAATCGCTTCTAGAAGGTTTTGCAGAAGGCTTTATGGTTTCTTCTGCCACCGCTTCTGTTACAATATTTATTTTGTTCTTTTGTTGAATTTTTCTTTTGCAAATTCGTAGGATTCTTCTATCATAACTTTGAAATCCTCGAAAGTCTTATCAGAGGGGTTTAAAACGCATACCCAGCCCATCCATGCGTAAACAGGGTGAGGGATAATGGTATCTAAAGCAGTAAAGTCATAATCCATTTTTACAATCTTTCCGGCAGACGGACGTTCGGGAAGATACCCAAATCGTTTCATAAATGTCTGCTTTCTTAAACCGACATTTACACGATATACATTATTGCGATTCAACATAGAGCCTTTGTCGTTATCACCATCTTTTTCTTTAACAGTTAAAACATATACACCCCGTTTCAAAACTCCATTTGGGTTATAAAAAATACCGCTTTCTCCCCAGCTTTCTACCAATACAACATCTTTTAAGTTAGACTGGCAGTAGGAAAGAATATCATTTGGTGTCATGCCATTTCCTTCAAATAGAACATCATTGTACTCGTCCACTAAAGCTGAACTTTTTTTGTTCATAACGTCTTTTCCTTTCGTTTTATTGTCATATTGCATTTGATACATAGATAGTCTATCATAGAATAGTGACAACAGCTGTCACCATTTGGAAAGGAGTTTTAAAATGTCAAAAGCAGAGCGGCTTATTGAAATGATGATAACGATAAATGCCAAAAAAGATTTTACAGTAGGTGAATTAGCAAAAGAATTTTCTGTGTCTAAGCGAACAATACTCCGTGATTTGCAGGAATTAGAACAAGCTGGATTCCCCCTTTATTCCGAAGTCGGTGCTGCGGGTGGGTATCATATCTTGAAAGAGCGTATTTTACCACCTATCACTTTTTCAGAGAATGAAGCCAAAGCTATATTCTTTGCCTGCCAAGCTTTAAAATTCTATCACGATTTACCGTTTGAACAGGAAACAATATCTGTTTTGAAAAAATTTTTGAATTGCCTGCCTTTAGACATACAAAACAGTATCACACAAATTCAAAATAAAGTAGTATTTTGGATTCCAGACAGGCATTGCGATTCGCCATTACTCAAATCAATGTTTGATGCTACTGTTAGTCACCATTCAGCAACAATACGATATTCGTCAACACATTCTGAAAGTATACGCACAATTATACCTATTGGGCTATATGCAATGAATGGACTTTGGTATTGCCCTGCATATTGTACAATAGCAAATCAAATCAAAGAGTTCCGTGTTGACCGTATTAAGGAAATCTTAGAGGAAAAAGCATATCCCAAAGGGAAATATCCTATTCCCGCATCCATTCAAGAATATCTCGAAAAATTAGAAATCGGAAATGATTACCACATAAAAATTCAACTAACGGATATAGGTGTTAAACGTTGTGAAACTGAATTTTTACTGGCAAGGGGATTGAAAACATTCCCAACAGGTGGCGGCATAATTGACATGGAAATACGTCATGCAACTTTGGAATGGGTTGCTGATTATTTCTTGTCATTTGGGAACAATGCAACTGTGTTAGAACCAACAGAACTTTTGGAGCTAATGAAACAAAAAATATACGAATTGCATCAGCATTATTGTAAGTAATACTGATGTTAATCAAGTTAGCGCAATTATTTGAAGTTGATGTTGATACATTGTTAGGAAATGGGGTGAGGAAAAACAACCCATACAAAAAGCCCGCATTAGCAGGCTTTCCATCTACAATAAAAGAACTATTTATTCTCCGTCATCCAAAAATTCCATCTTACTTACTGATACTTCATATGCTATCCGTTTCTCGTATTCCTCTTCTCCAATTTTTTTCTGATACTCCCTGCTCTGAATTCGTCCCCAGAGCTGAATATGGGAACCCACCTCAAACTGGTCCGCATAACGGGCATTTCTTCCCCAGCAGATACAGGGAATATAATCCGATTTCCCATAAGGGCGGTTTACTGCCAAAAGCACATCGGCAATTTCTCTTCCAAGTGGTGTCTTACGGTAAATTGGCCGCTTGCAAACATATCCATCTAAGAAAATATAATTCGGATTCTGCTCTTCACTGTCACTTTCTAACAGGCTGACCTCCCTTGCAAACACGGAAAGCACCAATCGGTTTTTATTCTCCTCATGGCGGTTATAGGAACGGAACTGCCCACTTGCCTGCAAAACGCAGCCACGGTAGTCCGCCTTTACATCAATCAAACGCTCTGATACCATCACAGGAATGATATCGAAGGAATTGCTCAAACGGCAAACAGCAATATCAACAAGGAAAAAGTGCTCCCCATATACCTCATGGCTAAAAACAAATTCACTGACGACCTCTCCTGCAATTGTTACCTGGTTGTTTGTAAATACTTTATCCAACATATTTTTCTCCTCCCTTTTTCACAAGGGCATATCTGCCCTTCTAGTATTTTGTTTTAATATATGTATACTAGGCTGATTCTTATTTTAGAACATTTTGGCCTTTTTTCCCAGTTGTAAGCGCAAGACAATCTTCGACTTTCTTCCTTCTTTCCTATTCTATTTTTAACATATTCTGCCAAAGATATACATGAATTGGAAATTTTTAGACAATTTTTATTTCTATAGTCCAAAAAGGTACACTGTTCGCTGCATCTTAATCACAAAAAGGTAATTAATTTTGTAGAATGCATTGCCTGTAACAACCTTGTTTTTGGATGCGGGAACCAGAATTGAAGCCAATTGAAAGGAGACAGCTTCATAAAGAGTTATGGGATATTCTTATCGCAAAGAAATATCAGGGATTTGTTCCAATTGAAATGGAAAAGACGGAAAATCTGATGAATATAGAAAATGAAATGTGTTACCTGAAGGAGATTTTTGGTAATAAAGACAGTATTGGGGATGTACCACACTTTATTGGAAACATTCTGACTGTTCCTGCCATGGTACATCCCCTTAAAATGAATTATAATAGATTCCTTTGTAATCTATGGTTTAAATAACATATGATGTATGTTGCAACGGAAAGTACTGGTTCAAATATCCTTTCAAACAACCATGCATAAATGGAACCAAATATATTATTAAAAATCCTGAGAAAAATTGCGGACTGCAAACCCAGGACAGGCGTTGCAATAGCGAGGGCGCTAAAAGCATTGGAAACCGTCTGCCACCCATAGCTGGCAGAAAGGCCCAAAGCAATTCCGCCAAGAATTCCCATATAGGAAACAGCTCCCTCTGGTAAAATCCAATAAACAACGAAGAAAAGAATACTTCCTAAAATATTTCCCGGGGCACGGTATTTTATGCGGTATTCCATATCATTTCGGAACGGTACAGATACAGACATCGCAGAAATACCAATCCACATAGCCTTTGGCACATTTAAAAGAGAAGCAATCAGCATGACGCTGGAAATGGTAAAAGCAAGGCGAAGCTGCCAGCTGGTACGGGCTGATGATAAATGAAATTCCTGAAAAAGATTTTTAAAGGTACGTTTATATGCTATCTTTCTATGGTTACGGTAAAAGACAGCCGCTGTAATTGCCGCACCAACAAAAAGCCCGGCTAAACGTCTGTTAAATGCATCACCACTCACATCATATCCCTGAAGCAAAAGATATGCAAGTACCATGGTGGAATGATTATACATAATTACATTATGGCATCCAAGCAGCAATAAAAGCATAATAAAAATGACATTTGTGCAGAAAGCCCATCCTGCAGGAAGAACATTAGATATTTTTGGTCCTGCTGCAAAGATTGCAAATACAAGGAAGATATCAAGCACGCCATGAGATGCCCGAATTCCAAGGTCTGCACACCGGAATACCATAATCCCCAGCAGTACAGTAAGTCCTGCAACACTGTTTTCAGCGCCGAATAATATGCAGAACAGCGTAATAAATAAGGTGCAAAAGGCAATATTTATAAGAATTTTAAACAGGTATATTCCCATGTGTTTTATTTTATCTTTCGGATTTTTAAAACTGGCAATATAGGCTTTAGAACCACTCTGGTTTAGTTGAAGTTCCTGATAAAAAGTCATTTTTCTACCTCCTATTTTGTAACATGTAATTTGCTTCTTTAATTTCTGTCATCAAGGATTGAAACCGTTCTTCTCCAATAGTCCGGCGAAGCTTATAAATAGGCTCCAGATAATGATGGTATGCCTGTTCCAGCTCCTTGTTTCCTTTTTCTGTAATGTGGAGAGTATAACTGCGTTTATCCTTTTTGCTATATTGTTTAAAAAGAAATTCCTTTCTTTCTAAATCCTCAATTAAACGGCTTACTGCTGACTTTCTCAGACCTGTTAGTGTAGCCAAGTCTAAAGGTGTCAGTGGTACATCGGAAAATATAATCCGGGACAGCATATCCACTTCCTGGGGGGAGGTAGCGCCTTTTCTTTTCCCTCTTATATGAAGACTGGAAAACAACCGAATTTCCTGCATCTTTTCCATCATATCCATCCAATCAAAATTATCCATAATTATGATTTTCTCCCTTAAAATTTCATTCCCACAGGTTGGTTTTCAGTTTTGTATACTCTTCTCAAATGCATATAGTTAACAATGTGAACTATATGCATAATAAGATAAATTTCCAGTATTGTCAAGTGGGTAAATGTTACTATTTTCCAAAATCAGCAGCTTTTGTTTTTCTTATGATATTTAGAACAGCCTACACGCTGATTTCAGAAAATAATCAACCTCTTATGTGCAAGCACAACGAGTTTGACTATTTCCTGAAATCAGCCGTGAATAGTAACAGGTAAATACATCTTTGTGAATTTTTCAGCCTTGTATATTTACAAAAATATAGTATACTAGTAAATTGTGGCAATTATAAAAAATGAACCAGAAACACTCTGGCGCATCAGCAAAACTTAGTGTAGAGACGCTAATTTATCGGCCATACAGAAATGGAGGATTAAAGATGAAAAGAGAAGATATAAGAAACATTGCAATCATCGCACACGTAGACCATGGTAAAACAACACTGGTAGACGAATTATTAAAGCAAAGCGGCGTCTTCCGTTCCAACCAGGAAGTCGCAGAACGTGTTATGGATTCTGGCGATATTGAGCGCGAACGTGGGATCACCATTCTATCGAAAAACACAGCGATTACTTATAAAGACACAAAAATTAACATTATCGACACACCAGGCCATGCAGACTTTGGCGGTGAAGTGGAACGTGTCCTGAAAATGGTCAATGGTGTTGTCCTTGTTGTAGATGCTTTTGAAGGTGCTATGCCCCAGACTAAATTCGTATTAAAAAAGGCATTGGAACTAGAGCTTCCTGTCGTTGTCTGCATTAACAAAATTGATCGTCCAGAAGCACGTCCAGATGAAGTTGTTGATGAAGTGTTAGAACTTTTTATTGACCTTGATGCCAATGAAGAGCAGCTTGACTGCCCATTTATTTTTGCTTCCGCAAGGGAAGGGATTGCTTCCTATAAAGCAGACGAGGAAGGGATTGATATGACACCTCTATTTGATACAATTTTAGATTATATCCCTGCCCCAGAAGGGAAGCCTGACGCCGGAACACAGGTACTAATCAGCACAATCGACTACAATGAATATGTCGGGCGTATCGGTATCGGCAAAGTAGATAATGGCACGATCAAAGTCAATCAGGAGGTTGTTATTGTCAATGCACATGACAAGGACAAATGTAATAAGGTAAAAGTCAGTAAACTGTATGAATTTGACGGCCTGAAAAAGGTAGAGGTACCGGAAGCAACGATTGGTTCTATTGTTGCCATTTCCGGCATTGCAGACATCCATATTGGCGACACCCTCTGCTCACCGGAAAACCCGGTTGCCATTCCATTCCAGAAAATATCGGAACCAACCATTTCTATGGACTTTATAGTAAATGACAGTCCGCTTGCAGGACAGGAAGGAAAATTTGTTACTTCACGCCATATTAGGGAAAGGCTTTTTAGTGAATTAAATTCTGACGTCAGCCTTCGTGTCGAAGAAACCGAAAATACTGACAGTTTTAAGGTATCCGGACGCGGTGAACTCCATCTTTCCGTATTAATTGAAAATATGCGCCGGGAAGGCTATGAATTTGCAGTCAGCAAAGCAGAAGTCCTGTATAAAACAGACGAGCGCAACCATAAGCTGGAACCAATGGAGCGTGCTTATATTGATGTACCAGAAGAATTTGCCGGGAATGTCATTGAAAAACTCAGCAACCGCAAAGGGGAACTGCAGGGAATGGGGTCTATTGGCGGCGGTTTTACCCGTCTGGAATTTCTGATTCCATCCCGGGGACTGATTGGATACCGTGGCGAATTCCTGACAGATACAAAAGGAAATGGCGTACTCAACACGGTATTTGAAGAATATGCGCCATATAAAGGAGATATTGCCTACCGTAAACAGGGTTCCTTAATTGCTTTTGAGTCCGGCGAGACGGTTACGTATGGACTTTTTAACGCACAAGACCGAGGAACTTTATTTGTCGGTCCTGGGCAGAAAGTATATGCTGGAATGGTAATTGGCCAAAATGGAAAAGCAGAAGATATTGAACTGAATGTCTGCAAGACAAAACATCTGACCAATACCCGTTCTTCCAGCGCAGACGATGCTTTAAAACTGGTTCCGCCAAAAATTTTAAGTTTAGAAGAGGCATTGGAATTTATTGATACGGACGAGCTTTTGGAAATTACACCAGAAAACTTAAGAATCCGAAAAAAGATTTTAGACCCAACCATTCGCTTCCGTTCAAAAAAGAAGGCTTAAAGTTGGCATTACTATTTGAGCCGCAAAAAGTGCGGCATGGGGGGATTACTATGAAACGAGAGCTTACAACAGGCAGCGTTTTTCAGACGATACTATACTTCTCACTGCCCTATCTGCTGTCTTACTTTTTACAGACGCTATATGGAATGGCAGACTTATTTATTATTGGGCAGTTCAGCGGGGTTGACAGTACAACTGCGGTTTCCATCGGCAGCCAGGTCATGCATATGGTAACTGTCATTGTTGTCGGGTTGGCAATGGGATCTACTGTTGTAATCGGACGTGCCGTAGGTGGAAAAAACCAAAAACAGGCAAATCTGGCAATCGGAAATACTGTAATGTTATTTTTATCATTGGCAGCAGCAGGCACCATTGTCCTGCTGCTTGCTATTAATCCTGTTGTTTCTGCTTTGTCCACTCCAAAAGAAGCGATTGGCAGTACAAAAGCCTATCTGACCATCTGTTTTGCCGGAATCCCTTTTATTACCGCTTACAATGTAATCAGTTCTATTTTTCGCGGAATGGGCGACTCAAAAAGCCCTATGTATTTTATAGCGGTTGCCTGCATATTTAATATTGGGCTTGATTACCTGCTAATTGGCGCACTGGGACTTGGAGCCGCCGGAGCCGCACTGGGAACCACTTTATCTCAAACCATCAGTGTAATCCTCTCTTTTCTTGTCATTTGCAAACGAAAAATGATTCCGGGACTTTGCAGGGCGAATTTTAAGCCACAAAGAGAAATGCTTGGAATGATTTTAAAAGTCGGCGTACCAGTCGCTATACAAGATGGATTTGTACAGATTGGTTTTATGGTTATTACTGTATTTGCTAATCTGCGTGGATTAAACGATGCCGCCGCTGTAGGCATTGTCGAAAAATTAATCGGAATCCTTTTTCTGGTGCCATCTTCCATGCTTTCAACCGTTTCCGCACTTTCCGCCCAAAATATCGGCGCCGGGAAACACAACCGGGCACGTCTTACTTTGCGGTATGCCATTATCATTGCCGTCTCCTTTGGGCTGCTCGCTTCTGTCACCATGCAGTTTACCGCAGAAGCCGCTGTCGGACTATTTACAAACCAGACAGAAGTAATCCGCCTTGGAGGGCAATATATGCACAGCTATGTGTGGGACTGCATTTTCGCCGGAATTCATTTCAGCTTCAGCGGATATTTTTGTGCCTATGGATTGTCCAACATCTCCTTTATACATAATTTTTTATCCATTGTCTGCGCCCGTATTCCGCTTGCGTATATCGCTTCGAAATATTTTCCGGACTCCCTGTTCCCGATGGGAATTGCAGCCCCGACAGGTTCTGCCCTTTCAGTCGTAATCTGTATTATCGCACTAATTTGGATGAATCGGCATCCGGCCTTTTTGGAACGGTGAAAAAACAGTATAACTATTTTTTACCGTTTTTTATAACAATAGTACATCACGGGAAGCAGTCCAAAGGATAAAACCAGATAGCAGGGAACCAAAGCGGAATAGATCCCAAAGACCTTCCCACCAATTTCGCAAAACACAAAGTCACCTATAAATTTGTTAATCCGAAGCAGCATATCCGGGAAATAAGACATAAAGTCAGTAAGCATTGGAACTCTTCCTAAAAACATTGGCACACAGGATAAAACAAACGGAATGGCTATCGAAAGCACTGCTGAGCGGCTTTTGGCAGATACAAACATCGCAAACGTTAAGATAAACAGGTTTCCAATATACCCTCCAAACATGCAAATCAGCCATTCCTGAAAATAAGTGACATTATACATACTTTCCCAGTTAGAATAATTTATCTGTATCATACAGCCTGCCCCTCCGATTCCCAGCACTCCAAGGATGACTGCAGAAAAAAGCAGCATGACAAACCAATACAATACCGTAATTGTCAGAAATCCAGCCTTTATTTTGGCAAAAATTGCTTTATTCCTTCCAAACTTTGTTGAAAAAAAGATAGCGTCTGCCCTTGTCTGAAACTCATCAGAAAAGATTCCTGATACAAAAAAGCCAATGATTACAATCGTAATAATCATAAGTGTCGGCAGATACTGAGAATCCAAAAGAGCTTTCCACCCTTCCGCATATTCATAGTAAAGGGGTGTTTCCAGACTTTCATATTGATGGATTAAAAAATCCTGCTGTTTTTGCGAAAAAGCCCCTGTCCTCCCTTCTTCCACCTCAGAAACTTCCTTTTTTAAACGTGAAATCCTTCTTTCATAAAGCTTTGCAGCCTTATCAGGAGAAATGGTGTCACATAAATAAGGCTCATATTCACCAGGTTCTGAAAATGCAGCACAAATTAAGTCCTGAAGGTCAGCAAACCCCTGTTTTTGGGCAAATCCGATATCTTCCGTTTCTGCAGAAGCATTAATTGCCTGATTCTCCTGAATCACACGCCGCAAGACATCTTCCGTAACAGGCCCTTCCCATTTCTTCTGCTCTTTTTTCAGTTGGCGTGCCGCTAAAGGTCCCGACAAGACAGGCTCATCCCCTCTGTAATATTTTACATCCCGTATCGCTAAAAAACTTCCAATCAAAGTAATTACCAAAAGCAGCACAAGCAGCACTTTATTGACAGGCTTTAAAAATATTTTTTTCAATTCAAATTGCAGCATGTTCCTCACCAACCCTTTCTCCAAAATAATATAAAAATACATCTTCCAGTACAGGCTCATCCAAAACGGCATCTGAAATCGGTTTTTCCTTTGCAATTACCCTAAGTTCCACACCATGGGAATCCGTTTTCAGATTTGAAATCTTATACCGTTCTATAAGCTGTGGTACTTCTCTTTTTTCTACATAGCATTTCCACACATTTTCTGTCATCGTCGCAACTAACTGTTCTGTTGTTCCTCTATGGACAAGTGCCCCATCCTTCATCAGTAAAATTTCATTTGCGATATATTCCACATCCGAAACAATATGTGTCGATAAAAGCACAAGGCGGTCCTCTGCAAGTTCGCTGATTAAATTGCGAAAGCGAATCCGCTCGTTCGGGTCAAGCCCGGCGGTTGGCTCATCTAAAATCAGTATATTCGGATTGTTTAGCATCGCCTGCGCAATCCCGGCACGCCGTTTCATTCCACCAGATAATTTTTTCATTTTTTTATGTGCTGCCTTTGAAAGCCCAACCTTTTCAAGCAGATCCTTTACCCGTTTTTTTGCAACAGCAGGGCATACCGCCTTAATCGCCGCAATATAAAGCAGATAATCCTGTACCGTAAAGTCCGGGTAAAACCCGAAATCCTGCGGAAGATACCCTAATATTTTCCGGTATTCCCCGTCCATGGCAAAAATCTCTTTTCCATCACAGGTGATTGTTCCATTCGTAGGACGAAGCAAGGTACAGAGCATCCGCATCAGCGTCGTTTTTCCCGCACCATTTACCCCTAAAAGGCCATATACGCCATTTCTCATTGTAATACTCAGATCATTTACTGCAGTAAAATCACCAAACTCTTTTGTTAAATTTGTTATTTTCAATTCCATCTCATTCCTCCATCTGACATTTTTCCTTTTAGCAAATTGTCAAATAAATATTAACCCGCTTCCCAGCATCTGTTACAATCATGTACCGTTTTATATACCATGATTGCCAGAAACAAAATAACGCTTCCGAACAAACAGCCCCATACCGGCTGCACAACCACAGTATAAATTTCCTCCGTTGCCGTAATCATCCACCATACAGCGCTCCACAACAGACAAAATACAATAGACGTAACTTCGCTTAAAGAATGACGGCTGCATAATGTCCCAAAACAAATGCAAGCTGTTACCGCTACAGGGAACAAAAACTGCACCATAAGTTCCATCATTGTAAAATAAAGACTTTTTTGCAGCATCCCACAAAAAACGGTCAGCATAAGCACATCTGCCATCCCAAACAGAAATATCCTGGCGGCATAAATCTGCCTGAGCGAATAGAAAGCAGAAGCCTCAATCTCCATACAGCGATATGACTTACTTTTCCACAATTCGGGAATGACAAGCACAATAAACAATACCCCGACTACCCCTAGTCCTCTTCGAATATAATACTCCTCCTGCATTGCTGAAAAAACAAGCTCTGCCATTACTAAAAGAAAAAGCTGCAACAGCCACCACCTTTTCTGGATAACCCGAAACTGTGTCTGCAAAAACCCCCTGTATGACAGCATTCTCTCCTGTTCCTTCTGATAGAATGCTTCCTTTGATTTACAAACAATATCCTGTATGTCATTTTCATCCACTGTAATCTCTGTTTCCCGTCTGTATCGTTCCATTACTTTTTCCAGATTCATAAAGCTCTCCTTTCCGGTAACATGTCTGAAAAATGTTTGAATATAATCCATTCTCAAATATGACCTATCATTTTCTTTAACTGCTTTCTTGCCTGCCCCAGCCTGTATTTTGCAAGCGGCAGGCCAATCTTTAGCACTCCTGCAATCTCTATAAGCTTCAACCCCTGAAAATAGTATAAAATTACCACCTCCCGCAACTCCTCTGGAAGCCTTTCTATTGCATCCTCAACCATTACCCGGTTTAGCACGTTATCCAGTGAATTGGCGCCTGGCACAGATGCCATTTCCAACTCCTCCCCTTCCATCGGCATATCCTTTTTCTTCTTATAAAAATTTTTACATAGATTTCCGGCTATCGTATATAAATAATTTTTCGTTTTTCCTTTGTAGTGGTATTCGGAAAGATTTGTGAAAAATTTAAGAAATGTCTCCTGTGTCAAATCCTTTGCATATTCCGTATCAAAACAGTGGTAACTGCAGTATCGTAATATTTCTTCATAATATTTCTGTACAAATACCTCAAAAGCCTCCTCATTCCCCTGCTTCATTCTCATGATTAAAAGAAAATCTGTATCCACAAAACCCTCCTTTCCAATAAAACATTCTAAATGCCCAGAAACTGTACAAAAACAAATACCCGGGATCTTTTTGGACAGTTCCTGATCCATTCTACTATGTATAACAACTGACAATAGAAAAAAGACAGGATAAAAAACTGTAAATAATTAATTTAACCAACTTGTTCCTTTAATTTACTTACAGTTCCTAAATTTCATCCTGTCTTTTAAAAAGCCTGATGACATAAAATTGTTTAACAGGCCAATCAAAAATTGACTATACTGCTCCTGCTGTCATTACCTTGCAGTTCTTTTTATAGAAAGCAATTCCATATCTTATGATTTTTTGTATGCCATCTTTTCGGAGCACATCATCATACTTTTTTTCTTCAATCTGTTTCAGTGCATCCTGGCAACTTTTTTCCAGATTGCCATGCTCTGCATATTTGATTTCAATTACTACGCCAACGCCTTGTTCTGTCCAAAGCAGTATGTCACTGTAGCCATCTCCTGATTCTACATTCGATGCAATATCCCAGTTACTCTCATACTGTAAGAGTCCAAGTAACATCCCATGATAAAAATTTTCTTTCCTTTTTGCCCTGACAGCAGTGTCACGGATACTAATAGATTTCCACAAATATCCGCCAAGCAGCTCCTGAATCGTAGAAGCATCACCAGCTGGAAATGCCGCACAGAACCGCCCCAGCTTGGAAACATCCGTTCTAGCTTCCTCCTTAAACCACTCCTGAATCTGTTTCACAAACAAATCCCGTATTTCCCGATTTGGAATTACCATTTCACACAATCCTTCCGATTTTTTCCCTCTCTGTGTTAAGTATCCTGTTGTAAACAGCACACTCCAAAGATTATCAATAGAAGAATACAACTCACCATAGGTCAACTCCTGATTAATCGGCTTTCTGACACTCTCTCCTGCAATCAAACGCTCTATCTCGCCTTTGGTCTTCCGATCCGCCTTAGAAATAAAATTCCGTATAATGACATTTCCGCTTGTATTCGCCCAATAATTCCCCGGTTCGGCCTCCTTGTCTTTGATTAAAACCTGTGTATACTTTATCACATCCCATGGACAATATATTGATTGTCCACCAAACTGATAGCCGTCATACCAGTCCCGTACCGTTTCCAGTAAATCTTCCGAGCCATAATAAGCTAACAGTTCTTTTACCTCATTATTGGTAAACCCAAAAGCCTGATTAAAATAGGAATCGGTAATTGTCATTACATTCAGATTATTTAACCCAGTAAATATACTTTCCTTAGAAATCCGCAGGCATCCGGTCAAAACCGCAAACTGCAAATATTCATTTGTCTTGAATGCATTACTGAATAAATTGCGGATTAACAAAATCATCTCATCGTAATATCCGAACTGAAACGCTTTATCTAACGGCACATCATATTCATCAATTAAAAGAATAACCTTGCAGCCATAGTGCCTGGAAAGAAGCCTGGAAAGCGTTTTCAGGCTTGTTAATATGACATTTTCTTCCATTGTAAATTGACCTTTATCACTCAAATTGGCCAATGCCCGGTAGCTATTCTTTTCATTTTCTGTCAGCTTCTCACTTTCTTCAAGAAAAGAAAACCGCATAGCTTCTTCGCCTATAATAAAACGCAACGCCTCAACTGCCTGCTGATAAGATAATCCATCCACCCCTTTAAGCGTTACAAAGACTACAGGGAACTTTCCCATGTATTCCCTGCAAAGTTCCTCCTCCTTCGCTATCTCCAATCCGTCAAACAGCATCGGGTCAGCATCTATTTCAAAAAACGATTTTAACATACTCATAATTAAGGTTTTGCCAAAACGCCGGGGACGGGTAAACAGATTCACTTCTCCCCAATTGCGCAGCAAATCAGCGATAAATCCCGTTTTATCTACATAATAAAAATCATTGGTTCTAACTTTTTCAAACCAATCAATGCCAATTGGAAGCTTTTTCCTCATTCTTGCGCACATCCTCCAACACACTCCCTACTGTTACTATTCACGGCTATTCTAAACATCATGCGAAAAACCATCTGTCTATCTATTATGAGTAATCATACCATAAAGCCCTTGTACAATCAACGAAATACTTTTTTACAACAAATACATTAACTATGTTGAGGTTGCAATAAATATTACATAAAACAAAAAAGTTGCAACATACTAAAACAGAAACTAAAATATTGTATGCATTACACAAAAACAAGAATGGAGGAGCATTATGAAAAACCATTTAGCCAGCCAAAGCAGCCCTTACCTTCTTCAGCATGCAACAAATCCAGTAGATTGGTATCCCTGGTGTGAAGAAGCTTTTACAAAAGCAAAGCAAGAAAACAAGCCCATCTTTTTAAGTATTGGCTACAGCACATGCCACTGGTGCCATGTTATGGCGCATGAAAGCTTTGAGGACCAAAAAGTTGCAAACCTTTTAAACCAGTATTTTATATCTATTAAAGTGGATAAAGAAGAACGTCCTGATATCGACACTATTTATATGGCAGTCTGCACAGCGTACACCGGTCATGGCGGATGGCCTATGAGTATTTTTATGACTCCTGACAAAAAACCATTTTTTGCAGGCACATATTTTCCAAAGCAGCCAAAATTTGGTACGATTGGCCTGATTCAGCTTTTAAATACCATCTTATATAAATGGCAAAATGAACAGGAAACCCTGCTGCAATCTGCAGAAACAATCACTAATATTTTGCAGGCAGAACAAAATTTTGCGGGCACTGCAGAAGAATCCCTTATTTTAACAGCAATATCAGAATATAAACAATCCTTTGACAAAGAATTTGGCGGATTTGGCCCGGCCCCTAAATTCCCAATGCCGCACAACCTCTTATTTTTGATGTCCTATTATCAAAAAAGGAAAGATAAGGAAGCCCTTAAAATGGCAGAAACTACTTTAAAACAGATGTATCTTGGAGGCCTGTTTGACCATATCGGATATGGTTTTTCCCGATATTCCACCGACCGTTATTATCTTGTTCCCCATTTTGAAAAAATGCTGTATGATAATGCGCTTTTAATTCAAAGCTACTGTTATGCATATTCTTTGACAAAAAAAGATTTTTACCAGGAAGTTGCCGAAAAAACGGCCGCTTTTATTCTTCGTGAAATGACTTCTAAAGATGGTGGCTTTTACAGCGCCCAGGATGCAGACAGCGAAGGGGTCGAAGGAAAATATTATACATGGGAACCACAAGAAGTTACTGCGCTTTTAGGCGAAGAAACTGGCCAGGCCTTTAACCGGCATTTTGATATTTCCAAACAGGGAAACTTTGAAGGAAAAAATATTCCAAATCTTCTTCACACACAAAAGCACACTGACAGTATCAATAATTCCAATCCCTTTAAAGACTGTCTGCCTGACTTATACCAATACCGAAAAAACAGATACTCCCTGCATTTAGATGACAAAATCCTAACATTCTGGAATGCCCTTATGATTGCTGCTTTCTGCCTGCTATATCGGATTACCGGCAAAAAAATCTATCAAAAAACAGCAGTGAAAGCATGGGATTTTATTGCTAAAAATCTCTTCCAAAATGAAACGCTTTTTATTAGTTTCCGAGATGGCGTCCATGGCGCAAATGGCATATTAGACGACTATGCATCCTGTATCTACGCCCTCATTGCACTGTATGAAACAACTTATGAAAATCAATATTTAGAACAGGCCGATTCCCTTTGCCAAAAAACCATTTATGACTTCTGGGACGAAAAAAATGGAGGCTTTTTCCTTTCCGGCAAAAAGAATGAAACATTATTGTTTTGTCCAAAGGAAACATATGATGGCGCTATCCCAAGCGGGAACTCCCTTATGTCCTGTAATCTTTTAAAATTGCAGGAACTTACTGGCAACAAACAATATGAACGACTGCTTAAACAACAGCTTTCCTTCCAGTCTGGTATCGCAAAAGAACATCCATCTGCTTATAGTATGTTCCTCCTTGCACTTTCTGGCTACTTAAACCCTTCTGACAAAATAACCGTCGTTTGTAAAAACAGAGAAGATATTGAAAATCTTTCCTGTCAGATTTCACTTGATACTGTTGTTAAAGTATTGGAAACACCTTCGGCAGAATATCCGATGAAAAATAACAAAACGACGTATTATGTCTGTAGGGAAAACAGATGTGAGCCAGCCAGAAATCTTTTATAAACTTATATATGATATTTAACTACTTGTTACTATTCACGGATGGTTTTTCGCATGAGGTTTAGGAACTGTAAATAATTAAATGAAACAACTTGCTTGCCTGTTTTTTCGATTGCACCATCAAAAAGCCTCGCCGAAGCGGAGCGTAGAACTACGTTTTTTTCTTTGCACTCAGAAAAACATTCTTCGCAACTTGTTCCTTTAATTTATTTACAGTTCCTTAGAATAGCCGTGAATCAATGTCATTTAGTTAAAATAATGTAATTAAGAAACATTCGTAGGCATCCTCTATTTTATCCGCATAAATATATACTACAATCAATAAATCCATTTTTTGGGGATTCTCCAGATCTGATTCTGCCCTTGCTTTTTGCTGGCGTATAGCTTCCTCCCCTTTCCCCACTGCAAAAAGGATTGTTGGCTACCTGCTCTTGTGTATAATTTTTTGACAAGCGAAATTTTTTTAAATTTTCACAAAATATAGTTTGATCCATATCCCATCACCTCGAATTTTATTTTTTTAGAAGCTTCTGGATTAGATTATAGTAAAAAATAAAAAAGAAGGTAATGTCTTCAATTTCTTACTATCAAGCTTTTGTTTCCATGGATTATTCCCTCCAGAAATTGCATTTTGCAGTATATCTTTCCCACACCACTGGCAATTTTGACTTTATAAACGAAGCATAGGAACAATCTGGGGATTCTATCATATGCTTTTCTTTTAAGTATTCGATGCAGCATGAGTACCACCAGTCCAGCTGTTTTTCCGATTTATCTTCAAAACGCCCCACTTTCATTTTGCCCTGCATTGCCGTATGTCCGATTCACAGGCCATGTATTTTTACTGTCTCAGAGGACGCAGTTTCCTATCACATAAAAACAAGGCTAAGAACCTTTTTCAGATTCCCAGCCTATCATTTACTGTTCATTATTTATAAGTGGCGGTTTTTGGTATAACTTACGTTCAACAAACTTTTTTTCCAGTGCAAGCTGTTTTAATACTTCATCGCTATTACTGTTTTGAGCTATGATTTCTATTCGTTCAATCAGTTCAAGCTGGTCAAGAAGATAGCAGTTTAACTCTTTTTCATTAGCCGGCATATACAATCACCTACTTTCCTTCTATCTGTACGGATTGTTACAATACTATTATAGTGGATTCTATAATATGTGTAAAGCCTTTCTTCCATTGGTTTCATGATTCATTGGGAAGATAAATACAAAATTCTGCTCCATTTCCAATCTCAGACCGAACTTCAATATAACCATTTTGCAGCTCGGTCATTTTCCGGTCAAGGTACAAGCCAATACCAATTCCCTCCTGCTCATGCACTTCTGGTTCCCGGTAAAACCTCTGAAAAATCTCCGCCTGCCGTTCTGGCGCAATCAAAAAATAAAGTGCATAAGCTTTTCATACCAAGCTTACACACTTTGTCATTACTCTTTCTCCATAATTACAACTCATTCTGTTATTTTATTTATAAAATTCATGGCAGCCATAGCCAAACAGTCTGGTCAATGCCCGGTCAAACCAATTGACATTGGATCTGTCTGCATAAGCTCGCTCCATGAAATACAAAGCACCTTTTGAAGGGTCATTTCCATTCAGTGCAGAACGCACTGCTTTTTTTGTACTTTTGGAAACGGTAACTGTATAATATCTTCCATCAGAAATTGGAGAAAACTGATAACGGGAGCCCCTGTGTGAAAAAACGACTCCCTCAATTGTTGACGGAAACGCTTTGCTCTTTACACGGTTTAAGACAACGTTTGCCACAAGAACTTTTCCTGTAAAGTTTTCTCCACCGGCTTCGGCCTCTACGATTCTCTCCAAAATCTGGCAGTCTTTTGAACCTGCAGAAACACCACAACAAGCCTGAATCTCCTTACGCCTTTTTTCCTCCCGCTTTCTTTTTTTCTCAGCCAGACGTTTCTTCCTTAACTCTTCCTGATAACGCTTTTCCTCCTCTACACGGAGAGAACGGCTTTCTGCCAATGCGGCAATTTTCTTTTCGGTGAAATTCTGTACTGCAAACGCCTGAGTGCTTTCTTCTGTATCTTCCTCCCCTTTATAGAGTGGATTTGGCAAAAGCTCAATCTCTCCTTCTGTTCCCGACAGAGAACTGGAATCGGATAATACAGACTGCGTCGGTGCCTGTGCAATGGCATAATGGACTGGTGTACTAACTGCCATACCAGTAGTTGCAACTGCAATCGCAGCACCTTTCACTATCTTATTCATATAATCCTCATTTCTGCACTGCCTGTTATCTCATTCCCATAGAACTGTGTCAGACAGTGCACAAACACAATCCTATATGGAAACCATTTCTGGTCACATCGATTGTTCTTTGGAATATCCCACTTCGGGCTTATCCATTTTGTTACAATTCTATTACAAATTATATGAGCTAAATTTCATCTTTATTCACTTATTACATATTTTTGTAACAATTGCAGAAAAATATACATATTAAGGCAAAATTTTAGTGCATTTCCATTATTTGCCTGTCCACACTCGACTACTTTAGACAAATTATGTTATAATAAACTTGCCTTTCCTGTAAATTTGGAAATGGCAAATCGATAAACTTCCCATTTTAATAAAGAAATAATTTGTAAGTTTTTGTAACTTATTGTATTCTTGACTAAAAAAAATGTGCGAAGTTTCTCTGAATTTCTCATCGCATTAAAAAAGGAGAATCTACTATGTTACTACTACCAGGTGTTTTTCAGGCAAAAAAAAAGAACGGTACTATTTACTACCGTTCCTCCATTACCTTTCGTTCCAAACATATCAGTCTGGGAAGCTTTCCCGATGAATCTTCTGCGCACAGTGCCTATCTTGAAGCAAAGACATTGTTAGAGCAGGAAAAAAAATTGACGCCAGATGACTATCCATTTGATGAATCAGCCTCTTTAAGCTTTTCCAAATGGGTATGCCTTGTCAATTTCAAAAATAATGGCTTCTATATTAAAACACCTATTTATCTGCAACGAAAATTTTTCTCCTATTATCTTTCGCCTACTGATGTACTAATTTTTGATGCTGATGATTTATTTTATTATTCCCATCATTCCATTATGCGCCGGGGAAACCATCTGTTTGTTGCCGAATATGGAATGCAGACCAATATTCATTCCCGCTATGGAATTAAAAACTTTGCACGTCCAGGAATTGATTACCGTTTTGTCAACGGCGATTCCAATGATTTTAGATACAGCAACATTGAAATCTTAAACCCCTATCATGGTGTGAGTAATCCCACTGAAAAAGGCGATAACACATATCTTGCCAAAATCCATATTCATGGTGATTTTATTATTGGACGTTATGCCACTGCAATGGAAGCCGCAATCGCCTATAATAAAGCTGCCGATATTCTGCAGGCTAAAAATATCACAAAACAGTTTGAAAAAAATTACATTGTACAGCTTAGCCGGGAGGAATACCGAAACATTTACAACTCGCTGGAAATTTCTGAAAAAATCACAAGATATCCTTCTGCTTAACAAAGGAACTGTAGAAAAATAACTGCTACATCTTGAGCAGTTATTTTTCTACAGTTCCTAAATTATTCCTATATAATTAAGCGATACAAGTTATTTCGCAACAGTCTCCATACCATTTGGTATCATCTTGCATAAAGTATTTCATTACAATCCTTAAGCAGTTTTCTTCCTGTGATGATAACCTGCTAAAACAATTTTTTCTAAATAACGTTTTAACACAATCTGTATTTCCTCATGCTGCGCAATCTGTTTTACCAGAATGGAATGTACATGGGCACGGTTCGCTCCCCAGATATCCGTAAAAATCTGGTCTCCGATGAAAAAAGTCGTTTCTGGTGTTGTTCCCATCTGTTCCATGCCTTTCAAATAACCCTTTGCTGACGGTTTTCCTGCCTTGTATACATAATCCGACTCCAGGGCATCTGCCAGTGGCCTTACCCGCTCATCTTTATTATTTGAAATAATGCAGGTCTTAAAACCAATTTCCTTTAATTTCTGAAAAAGAGCAATCGCCACTAAAGTCACTGGCTGGTCATGTTCTACAAGTGTGTTGTCAACATCAAACAAAATTCCTCTGTATCCTCTGTCATAATACGACTGGTAGTCAATTTCGTATGCCGAGTCCGCATCCTCATCTGGATATAAATTTTGAAACATGTACGCAATATTTCCTTTCTTTATAAAACTATATTCGTTATTTTATGGTTCCCCTGCTATTCCTTCATTTTTCCTATCTCTCCTACATTAAATGATATGTTTCAGGTTCCTTATCTTTTGATGATAAATTCTCTAAAAACGGTGTGCAGGTAAGGAATCGTCACGAAATAACTTAACGCTATTATAACAAGTCAGAGAATTTGTGTAAAGCTTTTCTTAGAAATGTTAGAGCGTGTGGATCTTCTAAAGTTACTGTTGACTCCGTTACCAGTAACAACAGCGTTTTCAATGCTGTATGCACACATTTTAGTCCTATCGGTTATCCACCCGCTCAGGATACATATCATGCCAAAACAGTCTGTCCTGTGCCACCTTTTCCCATGGTGTTCCCGGTTTTCCATAATTACAGTACGGATCAATGGAAATCCCTCCACGAGGCGTAAATTTTCCCCACACTTCAATATATTTTGGCTCCATTAACCTGATTAAATCTTTCATAATAATATTAACACAGTCCTCATGGAAATCACCGTGATTCCGAAAACTAAACAGATATAATTTCAACGACTTACTTTCTACCATCTTTTCTTGTGGTACATAAGAAATTATAATATTGGCAAAATCCGGCTGCCCGGTAATCGGGCATAAACTGGTAAATTCAGGGCAGTTAAATTTGACAAAATAATCATTATCTGGATGCTTGTTCTGAAAAGTTTCCAGCATCTCTGGTGCATAATGATCTGGATACTTTGTATTCTGGTTTCCAAGCAGGGTAACTGTTTTCTCCTGTTCTCTTTGATTTTCCATACTAAACCTCTTTTCTATATTGCTATTACTTAGGAACTGTAAATAATTAATTTAGCCAACTTGTTCATTTAAATTATTTATCGTTCCTAATAGCTGTTACTATTTCTATTTTTAAACTACTGTTCACACTGAAACTCGATTTTATAAATTAAATGATAACGTTTGTACAAACAACACAACACCGCAAAAAATTATTTTTCCTGTGACAGTTTTTCTATAAGTGGATCTTTTATTCCATTTAACCGGAATGCCTCTGCCCTGTCAATACAGGTTCCGCACACCATACAGGGCTTTTCCTTTCCCTCGTAACAGCTCCATGTCAACTCATATGGTACTTTTAGTTCCAATCCTTTCTTTACAACTTCTGCTTTTGTCATATTGACAAAAGGCGCTTCTACCTTTAACTGGTTACCACTTCCTATATAAATAGCATCTGAAATAGCATTATCAAAAGCGCTGCTGCAGTCTGGATATGCATTTCCTGCCGCATCATCCGCATGTGCGCCGTAATAAAGCACACTACAATCCCTTGACAGCGCAAGACTTGCAGCCGAAGATAAAAATAATCCGTTTCGGAATGGTACATAAGTAGATACTGGCTTCCCATCTGTTTTCTTCAACTGCTCTGCATATGTTTCTTCTGGTATCTCCTGATCAGAATGCTGCAGCAAAGAGCAGTCGCTATACTGAAAAATCTTTGTCAAATCCAGTTTTAACTGCTCTACTCTATAATATTCTGCCACTTTTTCAGAAGCCTGTATCTCTTTTTCATGCTTTTGGCCATAAAAAATCGAAAGTGCAATTACATTTTCTGTTCCATAACGTTCTATTGCCATGCCAAGACAAGTGGCACTGTCAATGCCACCGCTTAGTAAAACCATTGCTTTCATTTATCCCTGCCTTTCTATTTGTCAAACCTTAAACCATTAATTTAAATTTTTTCGTTTATTTGTGTTATTACTACATTGGTTTTAGCTTTCCAATCTCATTTGCAAAAATTTGTCCTCACAGAAAGCTCCTCGCAAAGTATATGTTTTTGTCGTTGCCGTCCCCTTTTTAATACCACGTGCTGTCATACAGCTATGTGTCCCCTCAATAACAACCGCTACATCTTCGCTCCCTAAAATTTCCTGTAAAATTTCTGCAATGTCAGAACCAATTCGTTCCTGCAGCTGCAAACGCTTTCCCACCATATCGGCAATTCTTGCAATCTTACTTAATCCAATTACTTTTCCCTTTGGAATATACGCCACAGAAACCTTCATATCATACATCAAAGCAATATGATGCTCACAATAACTGAAAATCTCAATATCTTTTACCATCACCATATCCTGACTGCTCTGCTCAAACTCCATCCTATCTGTAAATGTCTTATCAAACATCTGCGCAATCTCCTGGTTACTGTAATTCATGCCTTCAAATACCTCTTCATACATCTTTGCCACTCTGTCTGGAGTCTCCTTTAACCCTTCCCTGTCAGGATCATCACCAAGCGCTTCCAGAATACCACGGATATGCTTCTTTATCGCCTCTGTATCAATTGCCATGTCTTTCTCACGCCTTTCTATACCCCGCGCTTTTGCGGGTCCCAAATCACTTTATGCATCTGAATCTGTAATCTTGCCTCTGTCCAGTGATTTTCTTTCATAAATGTTACAATTTCCTCTGGTTCTATCGCTTCAAACACTGGACTCAATAAAATATTACATTTCCTTCCCAAACCATATTCCTGCGAAACCACAAGGGCGCGCTTTAAATCTAAATGATCAGAAACAACAAACTTGACCGCATCTTTTGCAGTCAAAACCATAAAATTTTCTGTATTCATTTTTTGTTCCATCTTACTTCCCGGCAGCTTGTAGTCCATTGTAAAACTGACATCCGGCACATTCTTTGCAATCTCCTGTAAAGAAACACTTCCATTTGTCTCAACCTCCACAAAAAAGCCTTTTTGGGATAATAACTGTAAAAGTTCTGCAATACCCTTCTGCAACAGAGGTTCCCCTCCCGTTACCGTTATATTCTTCACCTGATAAGCCTGTACTCTTTCTACAATTTCTTCTAGTTCCATTTCCATGTAAGGAGCATCTGTCTCATTTGCCCACTTTGTATCACAGTATCCACAGCAGAGGTTACACCCCGCAAAACGGATAAACACAGAAAGTTCTCCTGCTTTCATCCCCTCACCATTGATACTCTCAAAAATTTCAACCACCTTGTATTTCATGGCTATTCCCTGTAAGATGCGCAATTATTCGGCGTCTCATAGACTTGCACCATTGCCACATCATATCCTTTCCCTTTCAATAAATCATAAAAATGCTTTGCAAAATTTTCTGCAGTCGGACGGAACGGCAGCTCCACAAGCGAAAATCCCTCCTCCGCAAACGCTTCCATCGTCTTCTTGCGCAGGCTGTCCTTTTCAATCAAAAGCATATGGTCGTATCTGTCCACAATCTCTTTAAATTCTTCTTTTAAAATGGAAAAATCCACACACATGCCTCTCTGCTGTACATCTTCTCTTAGCTCCTCGGATTCTACCTGTAAAATCACCCGCCATCGGTGCCCATGCAGATTGCCGCATTTCCCAATATAACCCGATAAAAAATGGGCAGAATCAAAGCTCTGTTCAATTGTTAGTTGATACATATTTATCCTCCATGCCGTCTTTGCGGCTAAATCCTATTGCAATTTTTTGCTGATAAACCACACAATTTTCTTATCCCATAATGCAAATCACTAACTTTGCTGACTGCCGCTACTACATCATGATACAATTTCCCAATGAATAAACCTCCCTGCTACAAAGCTTTGGGAAATAAAAACCCACAGAGATAAAAAAAAGCAGGCAAAAACCTGCTGTAGATGAACTCACACCATACATAGAAGTATCGTATTTTCTTCTTCACAGTCCTGGTTTTGTTTATAGACAGGATGGTACTAATGAACTGTCTTATGCAACGGTAAGCACTTTCTGATCTGCTGGCATAGGCATATTATAACAAATTTTATGATAATTTCAAGTGCAGAGTAAAACTAAAAAATTCTGTCTTGGACAGACCGAAATCCTGTCTTGATGAATAATTGCTTTTTGCAAGATGTGCTTCTCACTTTATGGGAGATTTGGCTCAAATTTAGAAGATGTAGTGGGCTACATTGACTAAATTGGGGCAAATATAGCGCAAAGCATAGAGTGCAGATTGTGAGAATGAATTTTCAAACACGCTCTAGTACATCGTTCATAAAATAACTCATAGTTTCAGTGTAAGTTATGACAGTTCAATTTACGAATTTGATTGTACCACGATGTTTCATATCGGATTCCGTCCCACTTCTGAAAGAACCATTCCCTCTTTCCGGCTGCCGCATCATACCGTTGGCAAAGGTTCAGCATATCGTCAGACATTATTATGTGACGGTCCTTATGCCGCTTTGACTGCTAATCCGGCAGGCATCCGGTATCACACATTTCTTTAAGTACATGCTGGTATTTTATAGTTGTATCATTACCATACAGCTTTTCTTGCAGAAACATATCCCATATTTTTTAATAACCATATAACCTTCATCAACCAGACCTGCATCATAATGCTGCTCTTCTATCTGTTGTAATGCTTTCCTACACATATTTTCCATTTCTGCAAACCTTTGTACACGTTTAACCTCAAGGATTATTGCAGGTCGGCGTTCATCATATGGCTTTAAAACAATATCATAACGGCCTTCACCACTTTCCCGGTTTGAAAGTTTTTCATATCCCTGCAGCCCGCTTAAAAGCCCTAACAGGAAACCATGGTAAAAATTCTCTGCATTGTCCATAAAACTGATGCTTCTATGGAGCTGTTCTCTTAAATAATTCTCAAAAACATTTGTATCACCATTTATTATAGCATTATACAGCCCTGAAAAATCTATTGATTTAATCCTGTCATTAAACCAGTCCGTTATTTTATTTCTATAAATACTGCGTATTTCCCTGTTTGGAATTTTTAAAACAAGATAAATAATATCAGCTTCAAACCTTTTATCTATAGCTTTAAGATAACCTGTAAAAAACAGGAAATTCCATAAGTTATCCTGTGATTGTCCTATATCAGCATAGGTAACATCCTCATGCACCGGCTTCTCTATTGTCCCCCATGTAACAAGCCACTCCAGTTCATTTCTTGTATTATCATCTGCCTTTTCAATTAAATCACGCACAATACTGTTTGATGATGTATTAGACCAGTAAGGTTTAGGAAATTTTGTGTTTTTATAAACAACATCAGAAACATAATTAACAAGGCTCCATGGATTATAAATCTCTGTATTACCAAAAAGATAACCATTATACCATTCTTTTACCTCTTCTTTTCTTGATGTAATGCAATAAGCATTAAGTAATTTATCAACCTCATTTTGTGTGAAACCAAAATATTCCGCATAGCTATCATCTAATACAGAAACCACTTTTAAATTATTAAGCCCTGTAAATATACTTTCACGGCTTATCCGCAGGCACCCTGTTACTACAGCTAATTTTAAATTTTCATTTGTTTTTAACGCTGATTCAAAAAGAGAGCGTATAAAAGAAACCATCTTGTCATAAAACCCATTAAAAAAAGCATTTTCAAGCGGCACATCATATTCATCAATAAGTATAACTGTTTTCTTGTTATGGTATATTGAAAGGCACTCTGATAAAAATGCAACAGCCCTGGCATAAGTAACACTCTCTGCCTTATTTTTCAATACAGAACTATACGTTTCCTTGTATTCTTCTGTAATGGCATCACTCTCCAATACATACCTATGCCTGTGGAATTCTTTTCGGATTTCCTCCACAAGGTTTACATATGACATTTCATATGTTGGCTGTTTTGCTGATTTCATAGACATAAATATTACCGGGTACTGTCCCATATGTTCCAGGTATTCCTCTCCCTCCTCCATTATTTTCTTTCCTTGGAAATATACAGATTTATCTGTTGTTGTACCATCCGGAAGGATTTCCTTTTCAAAAAAAGTACGTAGCATGCTCTGGGCTAATGTCTTGCCAAAACGCCTTGGACGTGTAAATAATGTAACTGTACTTTTTTGTGCAAGCAAATCACGTATTAATAATGTTTTATCTATATAATAGTATCCTTCATCTATCATTTGCTTGTAAAATTCTACTCCTATTGGTATTGGTATTATTTGCTGCACGGCATACACCCCTTTTTATTTCTTGTAATAGTATCATATGTCACATAAAAAGTCAAACACAGCATAAAAACCATGTAGTACGTTGTACTATATAAAATGCGATGTAAACCAGTTTATATTACATGATTGGAAATCATCCAATCAATACCTTTTTTCCTTCAAAAGCAAATCCATATTTACGGACATGGGAAACACCACAATTGATTAGCTGCTGCTCATATTTCTTCTCTTCCATCTGTTTTTTTGCTGCCTGCACGGTATCCTGCAAAGTTTCTTCATCTTCTGGATCATGCACTTTAAATTCTATAATAATGCCATCTTCTTTTTTATTGAGTGGCTCTAACAGCACATCATACCTTCCAAATCCGCTTTCCCGATTGGAAGTAAGCACATAACGGTCTGCCAAATCCACCAGAAGCCCAAGTACAAAACCATGGTAGAAACGTTCTGGTTCTGCAGCAGAAGGTCTGTTTCCGGTATCAAAATAACTGAACGTATTTAATGCTACACGGTTCATATAGGTATTCATTGCTTTCATATCGCCAAGTAAAAGCGCTTTGATAAAATCATTGTAATTGCCTGCCTCTTCTCCAAACCAACCGGAAATCATATCTTCAAACATATAGTGCACTTCCAGGTTGGTAAGTGACAGCTCATACTGCGGCCTTTTCCGTCTCAATGTCTGGAAACGCCCGTGGTCTTCAAAACGGAGCACTTTTAAATAACCGCCTGCCAAAAGAAGCCCCCAAACAGCATCCTGCTTCTTTCCCAATTGGCTGTATACAATTTCCTCATCAATTTCACTGGTAATTGGTTCTCCTTTTAGCAGGCTCTCCATCTTTTCTTTTACTTCCCCATCTGCTTCTTTCAAAAGTTTTCCCACCAGGCCATTACTGCTGCTGTTTACCCAATAAGGCGCTATCCTTTCTTTATCCAGGAAATTAATGATCGACCATGGATTGTAGATATCTTTTTTCTTACCAAAGTTAAACCCATCATACCATCTTTTTACTTCCTCTTTTTCCCGCAGCCCCATTTCATCCATTGCCGCAAAAACTTCTTCTTCTGTAAAGCCAAAAACATCTGCATATTTATCAGAAGTCGTCGTCACAACTTCCAAATTGTTCAGGTCAGAAAAAATGGACTCTTTGCTAATCCGGGTAATTCCGGTCAGAATAGCACGCTCCAGATAAGGGTTCGTTTTAAAGGCAGAATTAAAAAGCCCACGAACTAGTCCTACAAGTTCATCCCAATAACCTCCTAAATATGCCTCCTGCATTGGTGTGTCATATTCATCTAAAAGAATAATAACTTTTTTCCCATAATGTTGATACAACCAGACAGAAAGTTTATTCAGTGCCATAGGGGCATCTTTTTCTGATATCCCATCATCGGCTCCCCTTTTTAACTCTCTTTTTTCCCCCTCTGTTAATGCATTAGATTCCAACAAAAAATAATTTTCTCGGTATATCCTCTGTAAAATCTGGCAAACCTGGTAAACTGCCCTCTCATAATTCTTTTCTTTCACATTGGCAAAAGACAGATTGATTACCGGATATGTCCCCTGAAGCTTTCGGTACTCCTCATATTCCCAAATAGAAAGCTTTGAAAAAATCTGTCTATAATCAGCATGCCGTATAGAGAAAAAATATTCTATCATACTCATTGTCAATGTCTTCCCAAACCGCCTTGGCCGGGTAATCAGGGTAACATCATCTTTGCTTTCCCACCATTCTTTGATAAAATACGATTTATCAATGTAAAAACAGTCCTCTTCTATTATTTTATGAAAATCCTGTATTCCAATCGCTACTGTTTTTGCCATGTTCCACCTCCCGACAGATTTACACATTACACGGTACACTTCCGCAATTTCCAATCAATACCTTTTTTCCTGCAAATGCAAATCCATATCTGCGGATATGTTCCTCTGGAATCCCACGTTTTTTAAGCTCTTGCCCATACTTCTTCTCTTCAATCTGCTTCAAGGCAGATTGAACGGTTTCCTGCAGGTTTTTCTCATCCTCCGGGTCATGGACTTTAAATTCTATTATAATGCCATCATCCTCTTTATTGAGTGGCTCTAACAGCACATCATATCGCCCAAAGCCGCTTTCCCTGTTTGAGTGAAGCAGATACCTGTCGGATATTTCAACCAACAGCCCCAGCACAAAGCCATGGTAGAACCTCTCCGGCTCTGCCCCAGACGGACTCTTTCCCGTATCAAAATAGCTAAACGTATTTAATGCAACCCTGTTCATATATGCATTCATCGCCTTCAAATCCCCAAGAAGCAATGCTTTCAGAAAAGCATTATAATCCGAATGCCCTTTCTTAAACCAGCCCTTTGCCATCTTAGAAAACATCAGGCTCACTTCGTGGTTTGTTAATGCCAGCTCATACTCCTGCCCATGAATGGCAAGCACTTTTAAATACCCACTTGCAAGGAGCAGGCTCCATACCGCCTCATCATCGTCATCAAGCTGGGAAAAGATAATTTCTTCATCAATCTCACATTTTATGGATTTTCCCTGGAGCAGCATTTCAAAATCCTCTTTAATGTCAACACTTCCTTCACGGATTAACTTGCTGATTAATCCATTACTGCTGCTGTTTGCCCAATAAGGCGCTATCCTTTCTTCGCTCAAAAAATTAATAATTGACCATGGGTTATAGATGTCTTTTTTCTTCCCAAAATTAAACCCATCATACCATCTCTTTACTTCCCCCTTCTCCTGCAACCCCATTTCATCCATTGCCGTAAAGACTTCCTCTTCTGTAAACCCAAATACATCCGCATATTTATCTGATGTTGTTGTCACTACCTTCAGGTTATTCAAATCAGAAAAAATAGACTCTTTGCCGATTCGGGTAATCCCTGTCATGACAGCCCGTTCCAGATATGGGTTCGTCTTAAAAGCGGAGTTGAACAGCCCACGGAACATTCCCACAAGTTCCTCCCAATAGCCTTCAA
>CANSYK010000045.1 GCA_947651225.1 uncultured bacterium
TGCTAAGCGCCAGTGGCGCTTGTTTAGCAAGGACCGAAGCAGAGCGTAGAACTACGTTTTTTTCTTTGCACTCAGAAAAACATTCTTCGCAACTTGTTCATTTAATTTATTTACAGTTCCTTAGGCATAAATCCTTCGAAGATAAAAATATCAAATTCTTTTTTCAGTACCTCTAACACAGATTGGCTTTTAACGGTCCAGGCTGCCATTTTCATATTTTTATTTTTCCTGCAAATTCTAAATGCAACCATATCTCTGTATTTATAGTTATAAGCAACAAAATCCGGCTTCGATATACAATTCAAAAGAAGATTGGATAACAAAAATTTTTCTATACAAGAATGAGAATCCTTTGCCCGAAACAAATCACTCGCCAATTGTCCTATAATAGTATTTGGACTTAGTTTTCTATATAATCTCAATGCAAATGGCTGAAATGATTGAATCCAAAACTCTCCATGATATTCCTCCATAACTTTCGCTAAAAGAGTCGTTGTCTTTTTCCAATCTCCCTCTGGTTTAATTTCTATTAACAAAGGAACAGCTCCATGTACCAAATTAAGGACATCAACGAACTTTGGGATATGTTCAGAACTTTCTCCCAATGTCATGCTGCACAGTTCTGAGAAAGTACACTCTGTTATCTTCTTTTTCACTTTACACATTCTATAAAGCGACTCATCATGGAATACAACCAGCTCATTATCCGATGTTTTTTGGACATCTAATTCAATTGCATATCCATATTCCACTGCCCGTTTAAATGCCGCCATAGAATTTTCCGGTATATTTTTATCATGTAATCCTCTGTGCGCAATATATTTATTTCTTTTTTCTATTTTCACAAATAAACTCCTCTCTATTTATTGTGTCTTGGGAATTGTAAATAAATTAAATGAACAAGTTGCAAAGAATGCTTTTTGAAGCGGTTTCGGATTGCCGTACTTCCCACCGACAAACCACTCATAAAAAACCGGGCGCAGTGGCTATGCAATAGCCGCTGCATCCCGGTTTTCTTTTGTCCTGCAAACTTAAGTTAAATCCCCAAATAAGTGTCAATATCCTTTCGCAATTGCGAACGCTTTCCGGTTCTAGTAAAAAGTTTTTTCAATGGTTCAATAACTAAAAGCCTACCATTTACCGTCTCATAAGAAAGCCTGATATGAAAATAATTAATTTGTTCTATTATCGCAAAACAATACAGTAAAATTCCAACAATTATTCCAGATAAATCTTCTTTTGCAAGAGCTGCTATGATAATTACCAGCAGATAGGCTGCTAATAAAATCACATTTATCCATCTTAATTTATTGTAAATCCTGCCAATTTCAATATTACTTAAAGCCTTTTGCCTTTTTACCATTTTCAACTTATTGCGCCAATAGAAACTCCCCTCTATTACTATGATAGAAAATACCAACAATGGATAAAATGATACCCAATTTAATTTGAATGCATTCTTTCCACAATCCATGTCAACAATAAACTTTGCTGCAAAATACAACCCTACAAACATTAACACTCCATATATTTCGAAGTCAGCTAAGTATTTCAGTTCTCTTTCAATTGGCCTCTTCTTTAATTGTTTTGCCATATATCTTTGTCTCCTTTTCAACTCCTGATAGAATTCTTCTATTATTCATTCAGCTTTTAACTCTACCGTTGAAGTTCTTTCCATTTTTTATGATTCTGCTTGCTGACTTTTTTTATTTTATTCCTAAATTCCACTGAAGCTGTATGATTTTTTTCAAACTGACTCTTCCCTACAAGAAAATAATCATGCCGAAGCACATCTCCGCCACCAACTGGATCGTCCCATGTCACGTCAAGATAATACCATTTCTTCCCAACTCTGGCCATGTTCCACGCATGGTTTTGCGTTCCTCTGCCATTATTGGCTTTTCCAGTAATGACATAACATTTCACCCCTGCTTCGGTCAGCATCTTGTAAGCAAGTTGTGCATACCCCTGGCAAACTGCCCTGCCCTCCACCAATGCTCCATATGCCGCATAGCAATTGGATGAAAATTGATAACTTGTGTTGTTCACGATATAATCATGTATCAATTTGACTTTTTTATAATCCGATTTTCCTTTTACCTTTAGTCTGTCCAGAACCTCTTTCACCCTGACATTCACTGCGGCAAGCTGCTCTGCCGTTTCCCGATACTGGATTCGAACAGTAAATTCGGTACTCATTATCCGGTTTCCTGCATATTCCTGTTTTGTCCTCACATTTACGGACGCCATACTATTTGCCAGATAGTCGGCATCATCTGAAGTCTTCTTGTCAATTGCACACACCTCCCGAAGCAGAGTATCCACGTTTCCATCAAAAATCTTACTGCCATTTCCATTACAATAAAATACGCCAGAACTATCCCGTTTTAGCGCCATCTTGTATATCTTGTTTATAAATTGTTTATGGCTGCTGACAGATACAGCAGATGCTTCTGCAACGTTTCCAGTTTCCGGTCGGACATATGCTTCTGATAATACTGTATGATACGCCATGCCTGCATTCACTGCCATAGAAATGCAGGCAACCATGGCTGTCAGCCTCTTCCATATCTTTCTTGTCTTTTTCTTCATATGACTCCTCCTTCCTTTTTCGCTTATTTTACCACACTCATACTGCAAAATGCAATTTCCACCCCCTCTAGTATAACCCAATTTAATTACCATACCTTTTGCTGGTCTGCTTTCCCGATAGCACAAGTGTAAAATCCTCAGCGCAGCCCACTGCGCCTACGTTTTTACACCTGCACTCTCAAAAAAGCATACTCACCAAAAGATAAGGTAATTAAATCGGATTATACTAGTTTTTCTAACTCACCTACTTCCTACCTGTCTATAATAACACAAGAACAAACACATCCATATAATTAATTTATTTCACCCTTTGTATACTCATGCTCAAGACAGCTTATTATATTCTTCTTCGTCCACCGGCTCAAGCCATTCATTGGAACCGCCCTCTGCTGGAACTTCAACTGCCAGATGCTGAAACCAGCTATCTTTTGCCGCTCCATGCCAGTGATTCACCGTTTTTGGGGCAAAACTCACATTCCCAATAGGTACACCTTCTGTCGTAAGCATTTTCAAGTAGCATTCTCCCGTAAAATATTGTGCAAATGCTGTGTTTTCTTCTCCGATATCAAATACAGCCCCTGGTCCTAAATCCGCTTTCATTTGTTCTACATCCATGAGATCGCCCTCCTTAATATGGTATTTTACTACCTTCTATTCTATTGCTGCCACTTATCTATGTCAAATACTTCTTTTTTATAATTTGTAATACTTTTCAAGTATGACGTATTTTGCCTGAAAATTTGTACAAAGACTAACAGACATTTCGTCTGAATGCCTTATTACCTTTATTCTCTCCCGCGCTTCATCCCCTCCATTTTTGTTTTTAATTATTTTAATCCTGCAAGACTTCCTGATATATATCATAAACAACTTTGGAAAGGATAAGAAGTTTCACTTTGTTCACCAGTATATACCCATAAGTTCTAACTCTCACTATATCTACATATAGCACTTCTGGAGAATCCCAAATTCTTGATATCTCAAATCCTAAACACTTTCGCAAACCAAGCATTGTTTCATCAAAAACTCCAGCCACCACATCAATATTCTGTCCCAGATTCGCTAAAATCTCTCTTGCATTCTCCGGCGTGTTATCAAAGGGTACCAGTTGAAATTTAATCTCTGGGCTATGTTCGTGAATTTTAGGCCACAACTCCACAAGAATCTGTGCCGGAGTCATAGGTGAAGTACCAATACGAAGAACCGCCTCATCTTCCTGCATGGCATTTTTTGCCCGTATCACAGAATCCCTGCAATATCAAATAATATATTTTGCATCCTGATAAAGCGAAATACCCGCTTTCGTCAAATGCAAACCACGATGTGTCTGTTCAAATAATTTTACTCCGAGTCCATCCTCAAGCAGGTTAATTTGTTTAATTACTGCTGTAGGTGTAATAAACAGCTTTTCCGCAGCTTTATTAAAACTCCCTGCATCTGTCACACGGATAAATGTTTCAGGCTGTGGATTGTACATAAAATCACCGCCTCTACTTATTATTCTGCCTTTTTATATTTTCCTCCGGCACAACATCTTGTATCAACACTTTGACAGACACTTGCTGTTGCCTATCCTCATTATTACAGTACAACAGACTGCAAAATATGTCAATCCATACCTATATACTTGCTTTCGTCCGCTTGACCAACTATAATACAAGTTCAGAAAATATATAAGGCATACCGAATGGAAGGCGTTATTCAATTAAGCCATATGGCTTATTTCATACAACGCAGAAAAACCAAAGGTTATGCGGCACAAATATGTGGAAAAGGAGACAGAAAAGTGACGGAAGTTTATTATATTGAAGATGATGAAAATATAGCAAATATCGTAAAAGAATATTTAGAACAAAAAGGTTATGACGTTGCTATTTTTCCAATGATTATAGAAGCGAAATATGCATTAAAGAATCATATACCAGATATTATTCTAGTCGATTGGAATATGCCAGATGGGGATGGGGATATTTTCTGTAAATGGGTGCGCTCTAACTGGAAAGAAATACCCTTTATTTTTCTGACTGTCCGAAATGATACTTGCGACATTGTTTCTGGTTTTCATAGCGGAGCAGATGATTATGTTGTGAAGCCTTTTGAATTGGAGGTATTGTATTCCCGAATAGAAGCCTTGCTTCGTAGAACAGGAAATACATCAGAACAATATCTTTCCTGTGGCGCTATTTCCATTGACAAAAACAGAATGATGGTTCTGCATCAAGGGAAAGAAATAAGCGTCAGCCAAGCGGAATATCAACTTTTATTACTTTTAATGGAAAATAAAGGGAAAACCGTCACCAGAGAACGTCTGTTGGAACAGATATGGGACAATAACGGAAACTATGTAAATGACAATACATTGACCGTAACGATAAAACGGCTACGTGAGAAACTTCATCAGCCACCTTGTCTGAAAACAATCAGAAGTTTCGGCTATCGTATGGAGGATGAGGTATGAACAAAAAAAAGAGCAGAGTAACGATTCTATATGTGTTGTCAGTCAGTTTATTGACAGCTTCATTAATAACTGTTTTTCTGGCATATTATTACAGTACTATGCAATTTCAGTTATTAGATGGTTTTTGCGGGGAAATCACAAAAAAATACCCAGACAGCAAACAGACTATATTAGAAATATTAAAATCAGGAAAAGTATATCCCATAGCAGATACAGATGAAAGTTTCTTGTTGTCCTTTGGATATAAGCAATCAGATTTTGGAAGCATTAATGGACAGGTACTTATACTTGCCAGTGTGGGTTTTCTGTTAGGTGGGGCATTATTTCTTTTTACATTTGCGTATTGGAAAAGAAAATCAGCAGTTCGGATAGAGAGTCTGACCAATTATTTAGAAAAAGTGAATACAGGAGGCCAGGGAGCGCTCTTAGATGTACCAGAAGATGAGTTTTCCCAACTGCAAGATGAGATATACAAGACAATAACAACACTTTATCAGACAAGAGATGCCGCATTAAAAGAAAAAAGCAACTATGCTGACAACCTTTCCAATATTGCACATCAGCTTAAAACGCCAATTACCGCTATCTCTCTTTCTGTTCAGATGATGAAAGAGCATCCTTCCTCCGATTATTCAGAACAAATCAGGCGGCAATTATACAGACTGATACATCTTGAAGAGGCATTGCTGCTTCTATCCCGCATTGATGCAGGAACGCTTGCCCTAAAGCAGACTACCGTAGATGTTTTCACATTGCTTACATTGGCTTCAGATAATTTACAGGAGTTGTTTATACAGAAGGGAATATCTATTGATGTTCCAGAAATGGGCGAAATTGACATCATTGCAGATTTAAATTGGACAATGGAAGCAATTATAAATTTAATGAAAAACTGTATGGAACATACTAAGGCAGGGACAACGGTTCATTGTTCTTACGAAAAAAATCCCTTATATGTGCAAATACAGATATGGGACGAGGGGCATGGATTCGCAAAAGAGGAGTTACCGCATTTGTTTGAACGTTTCTATCGTGGGAAAAATGGAAATGCAAATGGAATTGGAATCGGTCTTTCTTTGTCGAAGGCAATCATTGAAATGCAAAATGGCATCATTCGTGCCTTTAATCTGCATGAAAGCGGTGCCTGTTTTGAAATTCGTTTTTACAGTCACTAAGATGTCACTTTACTTTGCTATAATAAAATTATCACAAAGACAGTGTCTTTCATAACAAATTTATTTGCTAAACTATTTGTGCCCCCAACTGTGGGCGACGGAAGGGAGATGACTATGGAACTATTAAAATGCAGCGGCATTGAAAAAATATTTGGAAAAGGAGACGGCAAAGTTGTTGCCTTAAATGGAATTGACCTTTTCGTTGAAAAAGGGGAATTTGTGACTATCACTGGCGCATCAGGTTCCGGGAAATCAACTCTATTGCATATTTTAGGGACTGTTGATAAACCGACAAACGGAACCGTAATGATAGACGGTGTTGAAATTGGAAAATTGAATGCCACAGATGCCGCAATCTTTAGAAGAAGAAAAGTCGGCCTGGTCTACCAATTTTATAACCTGATTCCCACCTTGACAGTAGAAAAGAATATTCTTATGCCTATGCTGCTTGATAAAAGAAAACCAGATCCAGAGTATTTTGAAACGATTATTGATACATTGGGTATAAGGGATAAAATGGAAGCATTGCCCAGTCAGCTATCTGGAGGGCAGCAGCAAAGAGTGGCAATTGCAAGATCATTAATTTACCGTCCTGCAATTCTACTTGCCGATGAGCCAACAGGAAACCTTGACCAGAAAAATTCTAAAGAGATTATCGACCTTTTAAAGCTGTCTAACCGCAATTTGCAACAGACAATCTTACTTATTACCCATGATGAGAGGATTGCTTTAGAGGCAGATCGCATTGTGACAGTTGAAGACGGCAAGATTATCAGCGACCAGAAACGGAGGTAGACAGGATGTGGAAAGATTATTCCAAAAGCTATATCAAAAACAATCGTGCTTCTAGTTTATCAGTGATGACGGCAGCTTTCGTTGCCACTATGTTTCTATCCCTGTTGTGCTGCACCGCTTACAACTTTTGGACATACGAAATTGAAAATATTATTTTAGAAGAAGGGGACTGGCAGGGGCGTATTGTTGGGAAGATAGAGGAAAACGATTTATCTATGATACAAAGCTTTGCAAATGTAAGGAAAGCTGTTATCAATACAGAACAATCCGAAGAAGAAAATACCATAATTGATATTTATTTCCATAATGCCAGAACGATTTATCAGGATATGCCCTTGATTTCAGCGCAGCTTGGACTGGAAAACGATGCCGTTAAATATCATTCGCTGCTACTGTCCAGATATTTCATACATGATCCACAGGACGCTACCCCGCCGCTATTACTGGCATTTTATTTAGGAATATTGATTCTTGTCGCAGTATCGTTAATTTTAATTATCCATAATTCCTTTGAATTATCCATGAATGCAAGAATCCATCAGTTTGGTATTTTTTCAAGCATTGGGGCTACCCCAAAACAAATTAGGATTTGCTTGTTACAGGAAGCATTGGCACTTAGCATAGTGCCAATCATATCAGGCAGCTTAATAGGGATTGCAGGAAGTTTCGGCCTGAACGAACTGATTAATCTCCTTGCTAAAGATATATCTGGACGTCATGTGGCTGTTTTTCAGTATCATCCGTTCGTATTTGCTGTTACCATTTTTTCTTCAATCCTGACCATATTTTTTTCTGCAGAGATACCTGCAAAAAAATTGAGCAGGCTGACACCACTTGAAGCCATTCGCAGTACAGGCAGTTTGCAGTTAAAAAAAAGAAAACACTCCCGAATTTTATCTTTGTTGTTTGGCGTAAAAGGGGAACTTGCAGGGAACGCATTAAAAGTACAGAAAAAGTCCCTTAGAATATCCACCGTCTCTTTACTGCTGTCTTTTCTTGGTTTTTCAATTATGCTTTGCTTTACCACGCTTTCAGGCATCAGTACCAGATATACTTATTTTGAAAGGTATCAGAATGCGTGGGATATTATGATAACCATAAAAGATACAAAAATATCAGATTTTAACTTGACAGATGAAGTAAAAACCATTTCTGGAACAGGAGATGTTACGGTATATCAAAAAGCGGAGGCGATGGGAATTCTGTCAGAGGATTGGCAAAGTGATGAATTGACAATGCTTGGCGGGCTTGATTCTGTAATGGGGAAGCCAAAAGAAAAAGGTAAGTTCCATGTGAAAATCCCGATTGTCGTATTAGATGATGCAAGCTTTTTAGAGTATTGTTCTAAAGTCAGCATTCCCCCAAGCCTTGACGGGGCTATTATACTCAATCAGATTTGGGATAGTATAAACAGTAATTTTCGCTATAAGCAGTATATTCCATTTGTGAAAGAGGATAGAAAAACCACTACAATCTATAATGCCAGTACCGATAATCAGTTTGTGGAAATTCCAATTCTGTCTTATACGCAAACGGCTCCGGTTCTGAGGGAAGAATATAGAGACTATGGTTTTGTGCATTTTATTCCAATGGCCAGGTGGAAAGCAATATCAGGGCAGATAGACGGTTCTGAACCTGACAGCTATATCCGTGTGTTTTCCAATGGAAATGCCGACCTCACCGATTTGAACAATTTAGAGAAAGAAATCATACAACGGTTAGAGAAAAATTACAAAATTGAAAGCGAAAACCGAATTCAGGAAAAAATCTCTAATGACCGTATGATGAAAGGTATGATGATGATTTTTGGGGCATTCTGCGTGTTACTTGCCATTATTGGGATTGCAAACGTATTTTCAAATACATTAGGCTTTCTGCGCCAGAGAAAGCGGGAATTTGCCCAATATATGTCAATCGGTTTAACTCCACAGGAGATGCAGAAAATATTTTGTATTGAAGCACTTGTTATTGCAGGAAAACCACTTTTGATAACACTGCCGCTTACGGTACTGTTTGTACAGTTTGCAGTAACCAAAAGCTACCTGGAACCTATGGTATTTTGGTCAGAAGCTCCTATTTTGACAATTTTAGTATTTGCAGCGGCTATCATATTCTTTATCGCACTTGCCTATTATATTGGCGGAAAGCGTCTTTTGCGGTGTAATTTGAATGAAACGTTACGAAATGATACATTAGTATAACCAAAAGATTATGAAAAGGAAGTACAGTTTCTAGAACGTGGGGTTTGAAAATTCATTCTTACAATCTGTACTTCCTTCCGCATTAGCTTTCATATATTTATATTTTCATAAATTTTACTAAAAACATCCATAAAATTTTCTTTTTCTTCTTCTGAAATACCATCAAATGCAATCTCTTCCAAGGAATCAAATTCTTTTTCAACGATTTTCTGCAACTGCTCTCCCTTTTCTGTAAGGAATACATATAAAGAGCGTCTATTGCCATTTAGCATCTTTCGCTCGATCATCCCCTTTTCTTCCATGCGCCCTAAAACGGAAGTCAGAGAGCCTGCTTCTATATGGCAGCCTTGTGCGATGTCTTTCTGGCTGGAACCATTATGTTCTTTTAAATATTCAAGTATCTTTGGCTGCCCCAGTGACAAATCTGTATCCTTCAGTCCGGCAAGCAGTTTCTTGTGGATTAATGCCTGGTTTGCCATTAACAAATAATGAAATGACTTGTCCATTTTCTTTTTCTCCTTTCCCTGATTGTTATATATCTAATTATTATAATCTTATCTATTTTTGTCAACCCATTCCAAAAACATAAAACCACATAACGATACTTGCTGTTACTATTCACAAACAACATACGTCGTAATTTCCGAATAATTATAGTAAACGCATGTATTTTATGCGTTTACTATAAAAAAATCAAGACAGCCGCAAGGCTGCCCTGATTAAAAGATGAACAATTTTAAGAATGTATCATTTATTTCTTCTTTTTGGATTTTGATACTTTCTTATAAACCTGTTCAAACTGTTTGCTGTAAAGCGCATTGTACTGCGCATTGTATTTTGCGTTAAACTGAGCAGTAAATTTTGTGCCAAGCTGTTTGCCGTATTTTTTCTTCATATTGGCTTTAATTACCGGTTTCAACTTAGCTTTCAACTCAGTTTTAAGCGACTTTTTCAGCTGTGCCTTTGTCTTCTTGCCATACTTTTTCTGCAACTTATTGGTCAGTTTGGTTTTGAGCTTAGTTTTGAGTTGACTCTTAATAGACGAATTAAGCTGTTTTTTCACAGTAGCGAGACTAGGCGTGCTGGTTGGCTTTGCAGTCGGCTTTGGCGTACTTGTTGGCTTTACAGTCGGCTTTGCAGTCGGATCAACCGTATCATCCGAATTAGCAGGCGGAAGTGGTAAACCGGGAGTAACGGTCGGTTTTGGTGTGTCCGGAACTGCAGTCACCATTGCGGTCGGACTTGGTGTTGCTGGAGCAGCAGTCGCAGTCGGACTTGGGGTAACAGCCGCAGTTGGACTTGGAGTAACAGTCGCAGCTGGACTTGGGGAAGGCATCGGAATAACTGGTCTGACAGAACCGCCTGAACTCCCTGTATTGCCAGGACCTGCAGGTGTCGGAGTTACCTTCGGGTCTTCCCCTTCCTCATCCTTGATGAGACCATCATTGCCATCTGTGACAGACGGATCTTCAAACGGATGATTGTAATGTATTATAGTCTTGTCAGATATAGTAGCCTTTAGCTGTGGATTCAAACTTACCATCTCATTCCACGCTGTCTCAGTGCCGCCAAAGAAGATATTTGCAATTTCTGCGCTCATAAATGGGCTCGTGGTTCCTACTTCTCCAAGTGACTTTACACTGGCAGGTATATATAGCTCCTGAATTGATTTACACGACTCAAACATTCCAGGACTAAGTTTATCCAGTCCATCAGGCAAAGCTACATACACCAGATTCCAACACTGCGTAAATGGATTGTCACCAATTGTGACATCTCCTGTACCTGGCATAAACCTGACCTGAAGCATCTTCTCACAACCCACAAATGCTCCAGCTCCTATGGATTGGATACTTTTCGGAAAATCAATATACTGCAAACTTGTGCAAGAGTGAAATGCACGCTCTCCAATCGTTTTCACACCTTCGGAAACTGTAGCTGAAGACAAACTCGTACATCCATAAAAAGCATCGTTTCCTATGGTTTCCACGCTACCAGGGATGGTAACGGATAAAAGGTTTGTGTCTTCCCGAAACACATCGTTACCGATAGTTTTCACAGTGTCAGGGATAAATACTCTAAGAACCCCTCCCAATCCACGAAATGCACTATTTCCAATGGCCGTTATTCCCTGTCCGATGACGATAGTGTTGATTGTTTCACTGTAAGCCTTCCATGATGGATCACCAGTACTATTGTCGTAATCCGGAATAGCAGTATCAGCAGTGATGCTGCCCCCTGTAACCGTAACCGTAAGCGTACCGGAGTTTGTCAGAGTCCAGTTCAGGTTCCCTTCTGTACCTTCTTTCTGTACTTTATCTGCATCCTGATTATTTTCTTCATAATTCTTCGGATATCGTGAAACGATAAAATTCGCATTCTCAACATCGGACTCGCTCATTGCCCGCCCCCAGTGAACGGACTTATTATAATTCCCTTCCGCAACGATAACTCCACCTGCGCTTTTTTTCAGCACGACTACAAAGTGACTGTTGTTGATACGCAGGATATCACCGACTTTCACATCTTCGAACTTAAAATCGCCGTTATTGTATGTGTAGGCCGGGAGATTCCCAAACGCAGCGTCACTGAGAAGGAATGCAAATGCCGCACATCCGACGCCAAGACTTCCTCCGTTTACCTTGCCTCCCTGGAACTCATAATAACTCCCCGCAGGACCATCCTTACCATATGGCGTGTCATTAGTCCATGGAGTGCCTTCGGGATACTCTGCTTTCATGTCAGCCATACTCTGATATGCCTCTTCGAAAGTTGGGTATGCCGAACCATTCTGCTCAGATGCGAATGCTGCCGATACGTTAGTTAACAGCATAGCAAATACTACAACGAGTGACAAAACTTTTCTTTTCCATGCTTTTTTATTCATGGCAATCTCCTCCTTTTTAATGTACCAACCCTTGCCGGAAAAACAGTTCCCTCTTTCTTTGATATAACTATGTAAAAATCTGCAGAAAAATAACTGATACAGATTACGCAGGATATCGAGCGTTCCTGCCTGCATAGCAAGGAATATAACCTTAATATAGATATTTTAAAGCAATTTGAAATAAAAAGCAATGTCCATTCTCCCATTCAAATCATCTGCGAATAGTATCCGTTGCTATTCACGGCTCGTTTTAAACAAAATCCCCTTATATCTGTCAAATAATTTAGCCGATGCTATGTAAAAAGTATATACCATCACTCCACATGCGAATGCTCCAACTGACCAAATAGAAATTTTAGCAACAAATCTATAGGGATGATGGTACAACAATGTAATCCAATCTTGTGTATCAAAAATACTATAAAAGAATTCATTATCATGCAATAAATAAACCATAAATGTTGACTGTCCCAGATAATTCACAAATTTGCTTTGAGGTATTCGGGCTCTCTTAAATATCTCAAACAAACATACCCCAATGATAATTATAATAATACTATAATTGGGGAATGATGGAATACTCTGAATAAAATCATCTTCTGTTTTATTTCGTATATAGTTTTCTATGCTATTTTCTATCATATTATAAGCAGACAAATTTACAAAAAAATAAGTAATAATTATAATCAGAAAAAATACATATGTCCGCAGCTTACTTAGTGGATCATATTTTTTAAAATATCCTCCAAGCGCATAAAGAAAGATTCCCGTTAGCAATGTCCTAAGACCTGGTATTAGCCCCTCTGCCAGGCCTCCTGTCCATCCAAACTGGATAAACGCAAAGTTGACTGCAAGAAATGAAATATACTTTTTGTTATCCATTCTTTCTAAATAATCATTTAGAAAGAACTTTGCTATCAATATTATTGTATAGTAATATCCAACAAACCATGACATAGAATTAAAAACCTGAATATTGATTAAGTTAAAGAATGTGTCACTCTTCACACGGAAACTTACACAATGACCTACTATGTGAGATAAAATAATCATTAGCATCGCAACGCTGCGCAATAACTCAATGTTTGAACTTCTCATTTTCTCTTTTTCCATGTACTCTCCTTTTGCCCAAACGATTCCATTGCATAAGGAACTATAAATAAAACATTTACCGTCCCTTAGCTGTCCACGCTTTAGAGCGTGTTTGAAAATTGCTTTCAAACACGCTCAGTTACTTTCCTACAGATTTCTAATATACTTCAATTATAACACCCTGTCAATGGACGAATATCTTAAATTTTTATCTTTGCAAAAGCATCAAACCAAATACTGCAACACCAAAAACAGCATAAAGGCTGTTCACAACCAGGCATCCTTTCATCAAATTGTTTTGCACTTTTGCGCTGGCATAAGAAATAATTGTAAATATTCCGCTAAAAATCATAAATGCTGCATAACAGGAAATTATTATTTCTGCAGCAGGCGACTCCAATGCCCAATCAAACGTCCTTAGGGGAAGAATTGTCCATGGTATAAAAATCATAATAGTACTGATAATCGTTAAAATTTTACTTTTCACACTAACCTCCATTCTGCCGCCTTTCCGTTGGCGGCACAAATACTGTAAAATACTGTTTCACACTATCTCCTTTCCGCCCGCCCAAAACAAAGGCAGGAGGCAAACAGGCAAAAAATCGTTATACTGGCGGCAGCAGGCAACCATGGAATTAATTCTACCTGTGATGTTGTAAAATTCGCAGCTAATTTCCCATATTCAGCCGTTATCACAAAAAACGGATACGCCATTGGATATGCAAACCAGATTTTTGTATTTATCATCAAAACGGAAGGGACAATGGAAGCAAGCCCAATCCCAATAGAAAAAATCGAGGTTTGAATACAGACTGACAAAAGCCAGAAAAAGGAAATCATAGGAATTGCAGCCGCAAATATCATTCCTGCTTCTTTAAATACAAAAAGCGGCTGCAAAATAAAATTATAATGTTGTGTCTGCGATGCAATTCCAGCACTCACATAATACATACCAACGGTCATCAGTATCTGGAAAGCTGCCAACGTAAGAAGAACAACAAATTTTGCCAGACACAATTTAACAGTATTGACAGGCAAAGAAAGCATTTTTAACATTCCTTTATTACTTCTTTCCACCATATTCAGCAAAACCGTACCCACAACCATACTTGCCGGAAACATAAACCATGCCATTCCCATAAATCCCTGAATTAGAAAATTATTTTCCGGCGAAATCCCCTCTCCATGCATTTCAAAATTTATACGGGCATTTAAAATAGATGGAAACCAGAGAATAACAGTGGCTATTGCCAAAATCCATACTATTTTGGAACGATGTATTTTTTTTAACTCAATTCCAACGAGAGACAAAAAACTCATTCGAACAACCTCCTGACTTTTAAAAATAAAACTTCTATCATCGTAAGGATAACAATTTCTATCCACGCTGCCATGATAAAATGACAGACCGTATCTTTTGCTGTACCGGCAAATATCTGGAACGGCAACGCAAATGGAAACAGCGATAATATGAAATTATCTGTCGGCAGCATCGTAGCCATAAATACACATACAACACCAATACCAAGCGATACCCACATATTGATACATACGGAAGCAATCAACAGAGAACATAATACTGCCGGAAGCATTAACAGCAATTCATACCCCAAATTTTGGAACAGTTCTACCAATATATTTTCCGTCCGTCCAAACCAGTGGAAGGAGCAAAACGCTATAGCTGCATTTTCTATTATAAGTATCACGACACACATAACTGCCATGAAAGCAAATTTACCAAAAAACAGATTGCTCTCCTTCATTGGAAGCGTACACATTCTTTGCATGGCATTGTCTGCATATTCTGTGTGGTACATAAGGCATGCCTCTGCTACAACAAGCAAAACATTGAGCATTGCCATCATCTGCCAATTGGCATTTAACAGACTTTGTATCGGCGGTGCATCAATTCCCAGAACTACTTCCGAACGGACTGCCATATTAAGAACAGGAACTGCTGCGGCTAAAACTCCACCGAAAAGAAATGCTGGTATAAAACCTGTCCGTTTCACCTTTTTCCATTCCATCTCAAAACCCATCTTATACCACCCCCTGCCAGTTATCTCCATCAATCAAAGCAAGGAAGGTATCTTCCAAATGCTCTGTCGGATAGCCTTGTGCAATTGCACACGATTTTAGCTGGTCGAGCGTTCCTTCAAACAACAAATGCCCATGATTGAGAATCCCAATATGATCTGCCATCAGTTCAATTTCTGACAGTAAATGAGAGGACACCAGTACCGTGCAATCAAATTTCTCTGGCAGGGAACGAATCAGTGTTCTGATTTCATGAATTCCAATCGGATCAAGTCCATTTGTCGGCTCATCCAGAATCAGAATCGGCGGTCTTCCAATTAAAGCGCCTGCAAGTCCTAACCGCTGCTTCATTCCAAGAGAATATTTTTTTGCAAGCCTGTTTTTGTATTCTGTAAGCCCGACCAATTCTAACGCTTCGTCAATCGCAGATTTGGGCAGATCCAAAATTTTACGAAGAATATCCAGGTTTTCATATGCACTTAAATTTCCATAAAAAGCAGGAGCTTCAATAAATGACCCTACCTCTTTTAAAATTTGTACACGATCTTTTGGATATTTCATTCCATCAATTACAAAAGAACCACTTGTAGGTTTTGTCAAACCAAGAAACATTTTCATTGTAGTTGATTTTCCTGCTCCATTCGGACCAAGAAAGCCATAAACGGTTCCTTTCGGAATATGAAGATTTACTCCTGATACCGCAGTAAAATCTGCATAAGATTTTGTAAGATTTTCTGTTTCTATAATATTCATATAGCCTCCATCCTGCCGCTTTAAGCCAACGGCGCAAATCTGGAAAAACACTGCTTTTCCTTTTCTCTTTACAGTATTATTTTATAAATCCAACCTTGCAGCAACATTCTCTTTACCTTACATCTACCTTACATTTATTCACTTGGCAAAAATAAACATAAATTTATGATATAATGGTAATTAATTATTTACAGATCCTTAATACAACGAATAATAATTGACACATTGAATAAGCCGATTACCGCTCTGTGGCATTGCCGTCAATTGACCAGAAAGGAGAAGCATCATGGACTCTGATTACTTAAAAAATAAACATATATTACTTGTTGATGATGAACAGGAACTTTTAGATATGGTTGTATCTATTTTAAAAGAAGAAGGTTTTTTCAATATATCAGCCGCAAAAAATAGAAAAGAAGCTCTTTCTCTTGCCTCTGCATCCAAACCAGACCTTGCCATTCTGGATGTCATGCTGCCTGATGGCAACGGCTATCAATTAATGGAGCAGCTAAGGCAGGACAACGAATATCCCATACTTTTTTTGACTGCGCACGGAGAAGACGAAGATAAATTTAAAGGGTTTGGGCTTGGCGCTGATGATTATGTCGTAAAACCTTTTCTTCCAAAAGAACTGATTTTCCGCATTATGGCAATTCTGCGCCGAAGCTACAAAGAGGAAAACCCTCTTGTAAAACTCTGTGACAGTGAAATTGATTTTGACTGTGCCGAAGTGATAAAAAACGGGGAGCACATTTCTTTGACAGCGAAAGAACATGACATTTTAGCTGCCCTGTATCGTAATGCAAACCGCATTGTAACGATTGATGCCCTATGTGAAGCAGCCTGGGGTGATAATCCTTTTGGGTATGAAAACTCTCTGATGGCTCATATACGGCGCATCAGAGAAAAAATAGAGACAAATCCTTCCCGCCCTGTTTCCCTAATTACTGTCAAAGGCCTAGGATATAAACTGATGATTAAATAAATGGAGGTTTCTATGAAAAGTATCCCTAAACTAATTCGCCGATACGTCAGTATATTGCTTCTTAGCTGTATTCTGCTCTTTGCTTTAAATTTTATTTTATTGGCGGCCTTTGCTTCCAGACAGACACCTAACAGTTCCCCCTGGAAAACAGCAGAAGAAGCCGCAGACGCATTACAGCAGGTAAACGGCAGCGAATATAGCCTGCCTGAACCAATTGCCCATGAGTTAAAAAGCTCTGATGCCTGGGCAATTTTTATTGATGAAGAAACAAAACAGGTAAAATGGCAGACAGCAAATTTACCAAAATCCATACCACTATCATACACACTTTCTGATATAGCAAGCCTTACCCGTGGTTATATAGACGGTTACCCGACTTTTACGGGCAAAGCCGAAAACGGACTTATTGTATTGGGATATCCTAAAGACAAATTCTGGAAACATATGTGGCCTAGCTGGGACTATTATACAATTGCCAGATTACCTAAATTGGTTCTCTTAGTCCTGGCCGCTAATGCAGCGTTCATTTTCCTGATTTATATGGTTGCAAATTCCAAACTGCTAAAATCAATCCGGCCGATTGTAACCGGCATACAGAATCTACCATCCGGAAAACCCGTCTATGTGAACGAAAAGGGCTTACTATCAGAACTTGCATTCCATATAAACAGAACATCAGAAATCCTGCAGTCGCAGAATAACCAGCTCCAAAAAAAAGAAACAGCAAGGGCAAACTGGATTGCAGGAGTGTCCCATGATATCAGAACCCCATTGTCTATGGTTATGGGATATGCAGGACAATTAGCAGAAGACACCGATTTAACAGATGAAAAACGCCAAAAAGCTGCCGTTATCGTAAAGCAGAGCAAACGAATGCGTAATTTAATCAATGACCTCAATTTGGCGTCAAAATTAGAATACAATATGCAGCCGATTAATACGAAAAAAGAAAATATCATTGCTATTGTCCGGCAGATTGTTGTTGACTATATCAATATGGATATTGACGACAGACATCCACTGGAATGGGAAACCGATGAATCGTTAACTCTCTGCCCTGTAACCGCTGACAAAAATTTGATAAAACGTGCAATCAGTAATCTTATCCAAAACAGTATCAACCATAACGAACAGGGCTGTAAAATATATGTCAAGGTTGCTGTCAATAATAAAAAATGCAGTATTATAGTTTCTGATGACGGCATCGGAGCTACAGACGAACAAATTGAAAAACTCAACCACGCCCCTCACTATATGGTCTGCGATGAAAATGTCACAGAACAACGCCATGGATTAGGGCTGCTTATCGTAAAGCAGATTGCCGCAGCCCATAACGGCACAACCATTGTAGAACATAGCCCCTATGGCGGTTTTTCTGTGAAAATCATCCTGCCAATTCAGGAATAACAATCCTCTCCCGATTTGTTATATAAATATATGCATCCTCTAAAGCTGCTTCGCAAGGCATACAATTTATATCTGGTCTGTTTTCACAAAGTATTTTCATCTGTACCCCTCCATCCACAAACTGTTTGGATGATACATGATATTTTCTTTCCAGCTCTCTTGCCTGCGCTTCTTGGGAAACTTTGCACAGCCATACATGGTCTTTTGCCTCCTCAACAAGCTCTCTCATGCCCCCGGAATATAAAAACTCTCCCTTTTTCATTATCGCAAGCTGATTACAGGTGGCAGCCAAATCTTCCACCACATGAGTAGAAAAAAGAACGGTACGGTTCTCAGAAAAATCTACCAGTAAATTCCGTATCCGAATGCGTTCTTCTGGATCCAGCCCGGTTGTTGGTTCATCTACAATCAAAAACTCTGGCTCATTTAAAAGTGCCTGAACGAGCCCCACCCTTCTTTTCATGCCACCGGAAAGCTGACGCATTTTCTTTTTCCGATGTTCTGTCAGGCTGGTCTTTTCCAAATAACAGGAAATACGTTTTTTGCACAGTTCTTTGGAAACTCCGGCTAAATCTCCCATATATTCCAGACATTCCTGCACAGTCAGTCCAGGATAAAGTTCAATTTCCTGGGGCAGATACCCGATTTTTTTCTGGATTTTCTCATAATTCCCCTCACTGTACAACATCCCATCTAAAGATACCGTTCCTTCCGCAGGCGAAAGCACCGTTGTCAGCACCCGCATTAAGGTAGTTTTCCCTGCACCATTTTCTCCCAACAGCCCAAAAATTCCTTTTGGAATTTCCAGGCTGGCATGGTTAATCGCTTTCACACCATTTTTAAAAATTACACTCAAATCATTTATTTTAATACTCATAACACCCTCCAATCTGCCGCCCTTTTTTGGCGGCACAAATAGTAATTACTCTTTGCTTCCCTGCCATTGTTTACTTGCCATTCTTTATTATTTTTGGCAATACTGCTGCCATAAAAATACTGACTACAATGCTGATTATTTTCCCACATACCCAGCTAAAATCACCTCTGTCTTCTACATCTCTGAATGCATAAGAAAATAAATTCCATTTTCCTAAAAACCTATCACCTATCGTAGAATTTGTGACAATCCACAAAAGCAGGCAGCCACCAATCCCCGCCCACATATTGCGAAACAGACTAGACAACAGAACCGAAAAAATTCCCCAGAAAACCAAAGTGACTGTAAACGCCGCCATAGAAATCAAAAACAGACCTGCCTCGCTTCCTGTAAAAGACGGCATACTGTAAAATGAAATTGGTCTCTGAACAACATAAAACATCCCATAACCGACAGCAGAAAGAATCAGCAGATAAATTTCCTGTATCCCTGTTCTTCGGAATATGGCAATCATTCTGTTTTTCATTGGATACAGCCGTTCCACCTCTGACCGCCCGCTGGTTATTTCCTGAACATATGTTTCTGCACAGAACACCGCTGCTAAAAGCGCCAGCTGCGGCTCCAATGCAACCCCGATTTCAAAGGTAAAATTCAAACCCCGAATCAGGATTAAAACTGCTATAAAAAATATAGAATATGCAATTTTATAAAATGGCAGGCAAATTTTTATCTCTTTCTCCATCAATAACCTCCCTTCTGCCATCTTTCACACTTTTCTTTTTTTCCAAAGCCAAACGCAAAGAAGAAAAACCCCCACAGATGCAAGGATCAGAAAACTCTGGTTCATCATTGCCATTGGCGGCGGTGTAGTGTCAAAAAACTGCCCCGGAAAGCGCACCATAATCGCCAGCGGCCGCCCATAATAGCCAAAGATCCCCTCTGCGTTTTTGCTTCCCATATTGGAATAAATCATATAAAGAATCAATAACGGCACTGCTGGCAGCGGATTCTTAAATAACAGAGAAATCAAAGCATACACACATACAATCATCAACATATTTGGTAAAATATAAAGACCTGTTGCAAGCAAAAAATCAATTAGATTTACCTCAAACCCACTGCTCCCTGTAAAAATACAACAGATAATCCAGAATACCAGATTTAAGATTGCAAGCACCACCATACAGACCAGAAAACCGCCTGCTATTTTTCCAAAAACATATTTTCCTGCACTGACCGGCTTTGTGTGCAAAAGCTCATAAGTATTTTTTCGGGTGTCCTGCCAGAACAAAACGGCAAGCATTACCGTTGCAAAAAACCCCATGAAAAGCCCCGCAAAGTCTGCAAATTTCTTAGAAAAATAGCTGGAAAAACTCCTTTGCTCCAGCTTACTTTTGATGTAAGCGTTAATCTCTTCTTTTGTCCCCTGATGATACCTGGTATCTTCATAACTGTAAAACGTATTATAAAAATGATATTCCCTTTCCAGATACTCACTGGCTTCTTTGACATCCATGTCCTTCATTTCCTCAATGATAGCTTCTGCCTCTGTTTTCTCTATCTGAAACTCCAAAACCAGTGCCTTCTGTATGATTTCTTCCCATCTCTGCCGCCTGTCTTCCTCTTTTGTGGGGACATAACCGTCTATAATATCCGCATCTGTTACTGGAGAATCCTGCACCAGTTCCTTAATCTCATCTTCAGAGTCCACATAATGAATCATTAGATAAGGCTTTACCTCCCGATATACGCCAAGAATCACAATTAATACACCAAGCCAGAATAACGGCCGTTTCAAATAGTTTCTGAGTTCTCTTTCTGCAATTGCTTTCATATTTTCACCTCTTTCTTAAGAACTGCCAGCCAAAGACCCTACCACAGTCCCTTATCTTTGATGAATCTATTGTAAAACCCAAATCACAATAAAAAGACAACATAACATTAACATCTAACGCAATTTCCTATCACATAAAAAATGCCGGACTGCCTATGCAATCCGGCGAAATACCGCTGTCACCACAGCCCCGCCTGTATTTCTATTTTCCAGAAACAGATTTCCCCCATGCTTTTCACAATACAGCCTGCTAATGTACATCCCCATTCCCGCATGGTTCAGACTGTCCTTTACATTCTTCTGATAAAATGCCTTTGTGACTGTCTCTGCATCCTCTCTAAATCCCCCTCCATCATCTGCTACACAAATTTTCAATTCCTGGCAGGCAACACAAACCCTGACTTCTATCTGTCTCTTTGCATATCGCAGGGCATTAGATAACAGATTTTCTACTACTTCAATAATCACTTCCCTGTCACCGGAAAATATCTCCTGTGTTTTCTGCACATCCAAAACCACCTGTTTTCCTTTCTCCAATTTCAATACAGTAAGCTCAGCTTGAATATCTGCTTTTATTTGTTCTGCTGTAATCAAATCGGCCAATAAAATTCTCTGTTCCAGGCTGTTCATTTTCCGCATGGTTTCCACGAAACTGTCCATACGTTCAATCTGTTTTCTGCTTTCTGCTAACATTTCCATTGCCTTTTCTATCGCAATCGTTCCATCTGGAAGGTATTCTAACAGCATCTCCTGATATCCTTTTAAAACAGATAGCGGCGAGCGGATATCATGTGCAATGGCCGCCCGAAGTGCTTTTTCTTCTTCAATCATCCTCCATAATTTCTGATTATTTTGTACAAGCTGCTTTCTCATCTGCTCAAATTCCTGGCATAGCCGTCCCATCTCATCCTTATTTTTATAAGAAATATAAAAATCCAAATCATTCCCGGCAATCCGCTTTGATGCCAGGTCAAGTTCTCTAATCGGCCTTTCCAGTTTATTTTTATAAAAAAGAAAAACGGCCACACAGGACGCTGTAATTGATAGAACCAGCACCGTATATGTCTGCAAAAAATCACAGGCTTCCGAGATAACATGATCCCTTTTACTCATTTCCTGAGCCCGAGGCCGGGCTATCTCCAACCTGTATTCCCCATCCATTGCCTTAAAATATTTCTCATGATCCGCATATTTCCACCAGACTTCTTCCTGTGTACGGGTGGCAACCTCCACAATCACAGCAGATAATACAAAACTGCACACCAGACAAACCGCCAGATACAACAATATCGTTTTTCTTACAGAAAGATTTTTTATTTTTTCCATCGGTAGCCCATCCCCCATACTGTTTCTATATATTCCTTCTCTGTATGTTCACTTATTTTTCTGCGAATCCTGCGTATCAATTCTGTAATCACCCGACTTTCCCCTTCTGCATCATAACCACAGACTTTTTCATAAATTCTCTCCCTGTCAAAAACAATCCCTGGATTCATGGATAAAAATTCAATAATTTCATATTCCAATTTTGTCAATTCCAGATAAGAGCCATCAATCTGTACTGTTTTTGCCGCATAATCAATGAAAAATTCTCCCCAAAAACGATACTCCGATTTCGCTTTATGACGTTCCTCACGTTTTAGATGCGCCACAATCCTTGCCTCCAACTCTTTCAAGCTAAATGGCTTTAAAATATAATCATCACCACCAGATATAAGGCCATTTACCCTGTCCTGCTCCTCTACTCTCGCAGTCAAAAATAAAATCGGACATGACATCTTATCCCTGATTCTACGGCAGACCTCCATGCCATCAATTTGTGGCATATTTACATCTAACAGTATAATGTCTGGATTTGCCTCTGTCATTTTTAACGCTTCCACACCATCATTGGCCGTAATAACGAAATATCCTCTTATTTCAAAAAAACTCTTCAACATTTTAAGCAATTCCCTGTCATCATCTACAATTAAAATTTTATATTGCATTCTTTCACCTCATGGAAATTTATCATAAAGATTCAATATCTGATAAGAACTCTCAAACAGATTCTTACTACCAAATATCTCCCACAAAATGTGAAGCACATCTTGTAAAAAGCAATTTTCAAACACGCTCTAGCAATCATAATTTATCATAAAAATATCAACAAAAAAACAACAAAAGCCACCAAAAACGATATCAGGGCATATATATTCCTCCTTTGTTGACAATTTTATAATATGTTTTCGCTGTTAAATGATAAATTATGAAATACAATATTGTGAATACCAGATAGCATATTATAGTATTCTTAATAAATAAGCTTGTATTTCTTAGATTGAGCTTCAAAAGCATTTTTGAAATCATGGGGAACGCCGCCGCAACATGGATTCCTGCAACAATGACGGGCAGGAAAAATATGGTCCGTACCTGTGCATTAATTGAAGATTTTACTTCCTTTCGGCTCATTCCAATTTTCTGCATAATAGCAAAGCGTCCCCTGTCATCGTATCCTTCTGAAATCTGTTTATAATAGATAATCAAAACCATAGCCATAGTAAACAATATACCCAAAAATGCACCTATAAAGAAAAACCCGCCATAAGCCCCTATTTGGTTTGCCTTCGCATCCGCCTTAGATTCTACGATTCCCTGATACTCCTGCCTTGCAAATGCATCTATGAAAAGGTTATACAATTCCTCTTGTTCTCCTCCGTTCTTGTCTGTGTCAAAGCCATAAAAGGAGCAAATATTTGATGCTGCATCTCCAAATTCTTTTTTCTGACTTTCATATAACGAATACATTTCTTCCCTATCCGAAACAACAATCAAATAACTATCAGCTTCACTTTCAGCAATAATTCCGTTTCCGATTGTCTTATTTAGAATTTCTTTTACCATATAACTTTTGTCAAATATATTCAAGGTTTTATAGGCAAAGTCCTTACGGCTGGGGTAAACTAAAATTTCCCCCACATTTAAAAATTTGTCCGTATGCATCGTTTGATTGTAATCATCCAATGTAACAAAGATGAAATTTACCTCATTACTCTCTCCTGTAACCGTATCTGCTGGAACAGGCAAAAAGCCGCTCTTCCCATTGATTGCCGAAACCAAGAGATAAGTGTAATAGGTTTCTGCCGTGATATTCAATTTTTGCTCCTGCTGTATTTGATGAATATAATCATAGGCTTTCTCATTGTGTTTCCAATCCAATCCGTCAAAATAAAGATCAAAATCATTCGGATATTGTGTTTCTATAATATCATCCATGCCCAAAACCAGAGAGCTTGTCGAAGATATCATAACAAGTACCATTGTTGACAAAATACAAATATTCGCAAGTCCCACCGCATTTTGTTTCATACGATAAAGCATATTGGAAATACTGATAAAATGCTTTGTCTTATAATAGTAACTTTTCTGTTCCTGTAATATTCTCAAAAGAAGAATGCTACTGGCTGTAAAAAGCATATATGTTCCAACAACAACTAAAATAACGGCACAAAAAAAATATGGGGCAGCTTTAAATATTGGCTTCTCTGTTATCAATGAAATCAGATAACCCCCTCCAACAAATAGAATCCCTAATATGCCAATCAGCCAATTTATTTTGGGTGTCTTTTCACCGAGATTACTGCCTTGTAGCAGTTCCACCGGATTTTCCATGTGTATCTGGTAAACAGAAGAAAGATAAATCAACATAAAAATTGCCACAAACAAAATAATAGTAGTTATCATTGTTTCTGGTGCAATAAAAAAACCAAGCAGGATTTCTCCTCCAATTATTTTAACAATAAGCAAAAACATTACTTTATCCAATACCACGCCTAAAACAATACCGCCCAAAAGGCTGATTATAAAAACATAAAACATTTCCCATGCAAGTGTTTTTGCCAGATGCCGCTTTTCCATACCAAGGATATTCAAAACTCCGAACTCTTTTTTCCGACGTTTTATCAGAAAACTATTCGCATATAACAGAAAAACAAGGGCAAACAATGCGATGACAATGCTTCCAAGATGCAAAATATAGTTTAGAGTATCTGCACCAATCATTGTTTCCAATCCAGGGTTTAAGGATAGAGATTTTACAATATAAAACATGGCTGCTGTAAACATACAAATTAAAATATAAGGAATATAAGAATTTCCATTTTTCTTAATATTGCCCGCTGCAAATTTTATAAAGAAGCGGTTATTCATTATAATCACCTCCTGTTGCCAGCAGAGTCAAGGTATCAGAAATTTTTTGATACATCTGCTCATTTGTATTACTCCCCCGATAAATTTGATGAAACACTTCGCCATCTTTAATAAACAATACTCTGCTTGCGTGGCTTGCCGCCTTTGTGGAATGTGTTACCATCAAAATTGTCTGCCCATCCTGATTGACAGCATTAAATATTTTTAATAAGTCATCGGTAGAATGAGAGTCAAGAGCACCCGTCGGCTCATCGGCAAGCAGCAATTTAGGGTTTGTAATTAGGGCACGGGCAACTGCCGCTCTTTGTTTCTGGCCTCCAGAAACTTCATATGGATACTTTGTCAGTATTTTTGCAATCCCTAATCTTCTTGCAATCGGCTGTAAGCGTTCGTTCATCTCTTTATACTTTTTTCCTGACAACACTAACGGAAGAAATATATTGTCCTGCAAATTGAAAGTATCAAGCAAATTAAATTCTTGGAAAACAAATCCAAGGTTATCTCTGCGAAACACAGAAATTTCATTTTCCTTTACCTCACCAATATTTCTGCCATCAAGATATACTTTGCCACTAGTTGGTTTATCAAATGCTGCAAGAATATTGAGCAATGTCGTTTTTCCAGAGCCAGATTCACCCATAATTGCAACATACTCGCCCTGTTCTACGGAAAATGATACATTGGATAAAGCTCTGACACGGTTACCGCCAAACCGAGTTGTATAAATTTTTTGAAGACTTTTTGTTTCTAATATTATCATAGTGTTACCCCCCTGATTCATAGTGTCTTTATTATACAAAAACGGTTGAAGCTCCCGACATTGAATCGAGTGACATTTCAACCGTTTTATGTGACAATTTTGTAAGATGGGTTAATTTGCCCACACTTTTTCAGTATATAAGTCGATGGATACGACTGTGCCTGTGTTTGGCGTTGACTGTACACTAATTTTATGTGTCAAACGCTCCGCAGCCTGTTTGCAAAGATATAGCCCCAGTCCAGTAGATTTTTTATCGGAACGTCCATTATATCCGGTAAAGCCTTTTTCAAATATCCTTGGGATATCATCTGCTGCAATGCCAATCCCTGTATCCGCAATTTGCAAAATTTTGTCTGATGTTACAGAAATCGTAACGGAGCCTTTCTGTGTATATTTAATGCTGTTTGAGATAACCTGCTCAATAATAAATAAAAGCCACTTTTCATCCGTCAATACCTGTATGGAAACAGGAGAATAATTTAACCTGATTTTACGATAAACAAACTGCGGGGCATATTTATGGATTGCTTGCTTGATGATAGAATCTAAATCATATTCTTTAAAAACATAGTCTGATGTTTCACTACTAAGCCGCAGATAACTTAACACCATTTCAACATATTGCTCAATCCGGAAAAGCTCTGACAAAAGTTCCCTATGTTCTCTTGTATCTTCACTTTCTAAAATCATCCTTATAACGGAAATCGGAGTCTTAATTTGGTGAACCCATGTCGTATAATAATCCACACTTTCCGTCCTCTCTGACTGCCAACTGGTTAAAGCCGTATCCAACAAATTCTTCATTTCATAAATCATATCCTGCAAATCATTTTCTAAAAGTGTATTAGCAATAGGAAGTTCATCTATCATCAGGGAAATATTTGGTAAGATTTTTACACATTCTCTATGCTTCTTTTGATAAAAAAAGAAATCCATAGACAATACTACAACGCTAAGAAGCAGACAAATCCCTGCAGCATAGAATACCGCTTCCATTTCCAAATCATACAAGGTAAATATAAAAGCAAATATTCCAACAAAACATAAAAACATCACAATTGCCAATTTATGCTGCTTTAGATAAGCACCTAATATGTAATGCCATTTCTCTTTTTTCATGCAATACCCCTCTTTCATTCGATGATATAACCACTGCCAATTTTAGTCGTAATAAAATCTTTCAGCCCTGCATTTTCAAGTTTTTTTCTGAGTCGATTGACATTAACAGTCAAAGTATTTTCCTCCACATAGGCATCCATTTGCCAGAGCTTTGTCATTAGAGTATCACGGCTGACAATTTTCCCCTTATTCTCAAGTAATGTCTGCAAAATACGAAAGTCATTTTTTGTTAGTTCAATTCGTTCTCCATGATAGACAAGGGACGTATCATTCAAATTCAATATTGCACCTCTATGTTCTAAAACAGGAATCTTATTTCCCATATCATAGGCCCTTCGCAAAATCGCCTGAATTTTTGAAGTCATTACCTCTAAATTAACAGGTTTTGGAATAAAATCATCTCCTCCCATATTCATTGCCATAATAATGTTCATATTATCCGAAGCCGATGATATGAATACAATTGGAACATTAGATATTTTTCTTATCTCTGAACACCAATGATAACCATTATAAAAGGGAAGCATAATGTCTATCAATACAAGATGTGGGTCATATTCTGTAAATGATGGAATTATATCTTGGAAATTAGTAACACACAACACTTTGTTTCCCCATGATTCAATCTGTCTTTTCATTACATTTGCCAAAGTAAAATCATCTTCGATCATCAAAATTTTATACATGCCGTTTCCTCACTTATCAAAATATGCTATCTCTATTATAATGGTTTAAACGAATCATATCAACTACACAAATTTAAGCCCAGTCTTTCTTTCTGTATAGAACAGCCCCAGCACCGGCACATATCATGGTCAATAATCCAAGAATAAGTAATTCCGTTCCATGCAGGCTAAGGCTGTCTCCTGCAAAAATCCCCTGCATTAAATCAACCGCATAAGTCATTGGCAAAAAGTCCGAGATTTTTTTAACCGTATCGGGGAACAACATTTTGGGCATTGTCGCACCAGACAGGAACAGCATAATAAAATAAAAAAGATAACACAGCAAAGTTGTATCCTTTAAATCCCGCCCGATAGCTGTGAAAAGAAACCCCATGGAAAATATAGCAGCTATGGAAAACAACATGCTTATGCAAATGGAAAGAAAAGAACCTTTCATTTGTACACTGTAGAGGAGCTTTCCAGCGATTAATAAGATTACAATCCCTATAAGTGTCATAATAAGATTGGCGAGTACCTGTGCCAGCATGATGCTCTTCTTCCCAACTGGAGTGGCATCAAATCTCTTATAGATTTTTTTCTCCTTATATCCTGATAACGTCAAGGGCAAAGACATCAAACCCGTGACCCCTATTACCATGACAGAATATGCTGGCACAGACATATCCATCATTTTAACATCTGCCCCCTTATAAATAGGCGTATTCCCATAGATACTTCCAAATAAAAGGAGCATTAGCACAGGAAATACAAGCGCAAAGAAGAAGCTGAAAAAATCTCGTATAAACAACTTTAATTCCGTTTTAAATATAACAGTAAACCCTTTCATAAAATCCCCTCCATTGTAAGCCCTGTTGTTTTCGGCGCAATCATCAAGTAAAGTTTTTCTAAAGGGAGGTTATCGTCCCATTCCTCTTGAGAAATCCGTTCTTTTACATATTCCCGAAATTCATGCTGTGATCCAAAAAATTGTTGCTTCCCCTTTTCTAAATAGAGGATTTTGTCTGCAAGAGCCTCTACCTCATCCATATAGTGGGAAACCATAATAGTCGTTACACCGCCTTTCCTTATATTCTCAAAACTAATCCACATATTCTGTCTTACCTCCGGATCAAGCCCTGTCGTCAATTCATCCAGCACTAAAAGTTTTGGGCGCCCCATAAGGGAAAGCAGAATAGATAATCGTTGTTTCTCGCCACCAGACAGTTTATGGATTGGACGTTTTCTTTTTTCATCAAGCCCCATCTGTGTCAGCAATAAATTCCAATCGGCTGGTCTTTCGTAAAAACTGGCAAATAGTCTGCATTGTTCCTCCACTCTGATTTTCGAGAAGTATTCCGTTTCCTGCAGTTGAACGCCCATTTCCTTATATACTTCACTGCGGTGCATCCAAGGGTCTTTTCCAAAAACCTGAATCAAGCCGCTATCTGGTTTTCGTAAGCCCTCTATGCACTCCACAGTGGAAGTCTTTCCAGAGCCATTTTGCCCAATAACAGCCAAAATCTCCCCAGAGTTTACAGAGAATGAAACATTCTGAACCGCATGTAAACCTTTATATGACAAATTCAGATTTTCCACTTGTACAATTGCCTGTGACATAATGATTCCTCCTTGTTTTCATGATATTGCTATTTTATAATGGGTTTTGAAAGTACACAACAGAGCCTGGGGAAGCGGCAGCCTGTGATGTGTAAGAGGTCTGATTTCATGTCTGAAATGCACACATTCCCTGTTCTGTCGTGCTATAATAATCTAGGGCGTGTTTTTAATAAAATACAGGAACAAACAGTTAATGGAAATGATTTAAAAAACCCCCTGGGAGGAACGGGCCCGCACTATGATAATTGAATGGAAAAAAAGAGGAGCTTATTAAAAGTC
>CANSYK010000046.1 GCA_947651225.1 uncultured bacterium
CGTGTATCCGGCGCTGTAAACGAAGCAAAACGCAAGCGTTTTTTCGTTTACTATAGAATAGCCTTGAATAGTAACGATAAATAAGGATTGGTGTAAAATAATTGCTACATAGTCCTTGAGTGAAAGGAATGGACAGAATATGAAATATATTACATTCGCATTGGCAAAGGGAAGGCTGGCAAAGCAGACATTGGGACTGTTAGAGCAGATTGGAATTACCTGTGAGGAAATGAAAGATGAAAAAACAAGAAAGCTGATTTTTGTAAATGAAGAGCTTGGCTTCCGTTTCTTTTTGTCAAAGGCAACCGATGTTCCTACCTATGTGGAAATGGGCGCCGCTGATATTGGTGTGGTAGGAAAAGACACGATTTTGGAAGAGGGCAGGAAGTTATACGAAGTATTGGATTTGAATTGCGGCAAGTGCCGTATGTGTGTGGCAGGTCCGGCAAGTGCAAAGGAACTGCTAAATAATGGCTCACTAATCCGTGTGGCAAGTAAATATCCGGGGATTGCAAAAGATTATTTTTATAATAAAAAACATCAGACGGTAGAGATTATTAAACTGAATGGTTCTGTAGAGCTGGCTCCGATTGTGGGGCTTTCCGAGGTGATCGTGGATATTGTGGAAACGGGTTCTACCTTAAAAGAAAATGGATTGGAAGTTCTGGAAGAAATCTGCCCGTTGTCAGCGCGTGTTGTTGTCAATGAAGTCAGTATGAAGATGCAGCATGAACGTATTATAAATTTAGTGCATAAATTAAAAACCGTTATTCCCAAATAAAAAATTGACTGTGTAGTTCATGATACAATATAAAGTTACAATCAGTGAAAAAGGAGGGATAAATATGAGAATTGTAAAATTGACGAAGGAGGAAAAGGAGAATATATTAGAGAATCTGCTAAGAAGAAGCCCGAGTCAGTACGGCGAGTATGAAGCTTCGGTCAATGAAATTCTGGAGGCAGTTCAGATAAAAAAGGATGAGGCATTGTTTAAATATACCCAAAAATTTGACGGGGTGGGGTTAACAAAAGATACCGTTTGTGTGACGGAGGATGAAATCAAAGAGGCATATGAAAGGGTAGATTCTCATCTGGTGGAAATTATCCGCAAGGCATTAAAAAATATCAGAGAATATCACGAGAAACAGGTGCGTTACAGTTGGTTTGACAGCAAGCCGGATGGAACGTTACTGGGGCAGAAGATTACGGCATTAAGCCGTGTTGGTGTCTATGTGCCGGGAGGAAAAGCGGCATATCCGTCTTCGGTATTGATGAATATTGTACCGGCAAAAGTAGCAGGCGTGGAAAAAATTATTATGACGACACCGCCAGGAAAGGACGGAACGGTTTATCCGGTGACTCTGGTGGCAGCAAAGGAAGCCGGTGTGGACGAGGTATATAAAGTCGGCGGAGCACAGGCAATCGGGGCGCTTGCCTATGGCACAGAGAGTATACAGAAGGTAGATAAGATTGTAGGACCAGGAAACATATTTGTGGCCCTGGCAAAAAAAGCAGTATATGGCCATGTCAGCATTGACTCTGTTGCAGGGCCAAGTGAAATTCTTGTACTTGCTGATGAGACGGCAAATCCAAAATATGTTGCGGCTGATTTGTTGTCTCAGGCAGAGCATGATGAAATGGCTTCAGCGATTCTAATTACAACAAGTGAAGTGTTAGCAAAACAGGTTTCGAAGGAAACGGAAAGACTGGTAAAGGAGTTGTCCCGTGGTGAGATTATTCAGAAATCATTAGACCAGTATGGTTATATTCTGGTAACAGATACGATGGAAGAAGCGATTGAAACAGCAAATGAAATTGCTTCAGAACATTTGGAGATTGTCACAAAAAATCCATTTGACACCATGACAAGGATTCGGAATGCGGGCGCTATTTTTTTAGGGGAATACAGCAGCGAGCCGCTTGGCGATTATTTTGCAGGACCAAACCACGTTCTTCCAACCAATGGAACGGCAAAATTTTTCTCGCCACTTTCGGTAGATGATTTTATTAAGAAATCCAGTATTATTTCTTATTCAAAAGAAGCATTAGAACTGGTCCATAAAGATATTGAGGAATTTGCAAAGTCCGAAGGACTGACAGCACATGCCAATTCCATTGTTGTGCGTTTTTCAAAGTAGGTTGTAAAGTAATTAACATTAGATAAACCAGATTTGCATGAAAAAGAAAAATAGAGTATACTGCATATAGAAAGGGTATTGCGATGGAAGAGAGGATTGCATCTGTTGTCCGAAAGACTGGGGAAACAGATATTCAGATTACTTTAAATCTGGACGGAAGCGGGAAAGCAGGGATTGATACAGGGATTGGCTTTTTTGACCATATGTTAAACAGTTTTGCAAGGCATGGGCTGTTTGACTTAAAAGTATCTGTTCAGGGTGATTTGGAGGTGGATTCCCACCATACGATAGAAGACACTGGTATTGTGCTGGGACAGGTAATCAAAGAGGCTGTTGCTTTCAAAAAAGGAATCCGTCGTTTTGGAAATTGTATTCTTCCAATGGATGAGACATTGATGCTTTGTGCGCTTGATTTATCGGGAAGGCCATATTTACAGGAAAATCTGGAGCTTACTGTGCCAAAGGTTGGGGATTTTGATACGGAAATGGTTCATGAATTTTTTTATGCGGTAAGCTATGCCGCAGAGATGAATCTGCATCTTAAAATGTTAGATGGGAAAAATAACCATCATATTATTGAGGCGGCATTTAAAGCATTTGCGAAGGCTTTGGATATGGCGGTTTCCTATGATGAACGGATTACAGATGTTTTATCGACAAAGGGCAGTTTATAAAGAAAAGAGGTAGCAAATGAGTCAGAAGAAATTAATTCCTTTTATTAATGCGGAAAATGAGATGGCAGGCAGTGTGGTAAGGCTTGCGGAGCGTTATTCCTGTGAAGGTGCGGATGGACTTTATTTGTATAATTTTTCAGGAGACGAGAAGTCGCAAGAGGAATTTTTGGCAACGCTCCGCCGGATTGAAAAGCAGATTGATATTCCATTTTATGCAGGAATTTATGTGGAACGTCTGGAAGATGCAAAAAAAGCATTGTATACAGGGGCTTCCAAAGTAGTTTTGCGCAAGGCGCTGCTTCCTTCTGAAGAAGAGCTTGAGCAGGTACTTGCCCGGTTTGGAAAAGATAAACTTTCGATTGAGATTGATATGAAAGCAGATTTTCAAGATGCCGAAAAGCTGAATGCTTTTTATGAAATGGGTTTTGGGACTGCGATTTTAAAGCATATTGATACAACAAAGAGTTTTTCGGAGGCGATTTCTAATACAAAAATAGAAATTATGGTCAGAGATGGCTTAATCCGTAATGATTTGGCAGAAATTTTGTCCTATCAGACCGTACAGGCGGTTATGACAAATTATTTTGAAGAAAAAGATATTTATAAGGCAAAAAGAGGGTTGAAAAAGCAGGGGATTGATGTAGAAGTTTTTGAAAGCCTGATTGACTTTTCGGATTTTAAACTATCTGAAGATAAGCTTATTCCCGTTATTGTGCAGGATTACCGTACAGATGAAGTGCTGATGCTTGCTTATATGAATGAAGAATCCTACCGGCATACATTAAAAACAGGCAGAATGACATATTACAGCCGTAGCCGGGAGGAACTTTGGGTGAAAGGAGAAACTTCTGGGCATTTCCAGTATGTCAAAAAACTGATGTTGGATTGCGATAATGATACGATTTTAGCGAAAGTTCGTCAGGTGGGGGCGGCATGCCACACAGGAAACAGAAGTTGTTTCTTTCAAGAGCTTGCCAGTAAGGATTATGTTTCAACCAATCCTCATACTGTTTTGACAGAAGATTTTGAGGTGATTCTGGAACGCAAAAAGAACCCAAGAGATGGCTCTTATACGAATTATCTGTTTGATAAGGGAATTGATAAGATTTTGAAAAAATGCGGGGAAGAGGCGGCAGAAATTATTATTGCCGCAAAAAATCCAGATGCAGAGGAATTGAAGTATGAAATAGCAGATTTTCTTTATCATATGATGGTTCTGATGGCAGAGTGCGGCCTTGATTGGGAAGATATAACAAAGGAATTGGTTAATAGAAGGTAAGGACCTGTAAATAATTAGATGAAACAACTTGTTCATTTAATTTATTTACAGTTCCTAAACAAGCTGAAACCAAAGTTATTCTAAAGCTGCAAAAGACGCAGCTTTAGAATAACTTTGGTTTCAGCTATGAAAAATGCAAAGGCAGCATTTTTCAGTGATAGACAGACAAAGAGAAAAGGAAGGTGGAGAATTATGATAACAACTTTTTTAGCAAAAGGGATTGTGGATTTTACGTTTGGTGGTGCTTTTTTATGGTATCTGGGAAAGTATCTGGTAAGTGCAGTAGTTGCATTTGGAGGAATTATGCTTGGAATTCGGCTGCGCAAAAATAAGAATGCGAAAACAGTGTCATTAAAAAAGACAGAAGAGTAATTGGGAAGGGATTGGCTAAAACATGGAAATTGAAAAAAAGTTTTTAGTGAAGAGGCTGCCGGAGCATTTGGAGGAGTATGAAAAGAAGGAGATTGAGCAAGGGTATCTTTGTACTCATCCGGTGGTTCGAATCCGAAAAAGCAATGATTCTTTTTTTCTGACCTACAAATCAGGTCCATTGCAGGAGGCAGGAACGAATACTCGTATGAATCAGGAAATTGAAGTGCCGCTTGGCAAAGAAGGGTATTATCATCTTCGCAAAAAGGTAGATAATCATCTGATTTGTAAGGCACGCTATTTGATTCCGCTTCCAGATGGACATATGGGGGAGCTGGATCTTTTCCATGAAAGGCTGGAAGGCCTGTATTTTATTGAGGTAGAATTTGCGGATAAAGAGGATGCTATGCGGTTTGTTCCACCAGAATGGTTTGGGGATAATGTCAGCCAGGATGGACGTTATGCAAATAGTTTTTTATCTCGTTGTGATAATTTGGATGGTTTTTCGCATGATGTTTCGAATAGCCGTGAATAGTAGTGATACTTGTAGATTAAAAAAGATGGAGGCTCATTATGTATAAGATTTTAAAGAAAGAATATCTTGCCAATAACATCTGGCTTATGGATGTTGAGGCGCCGAGAGTGGCAAAATCCTGTCTGCCAGGACAGTTTGTCATTGTAAAAATGGATGAGAAGGGGGAGCGTATTCCTCTGACCGTTTGTGATTATGACAGAGAAAAGGGAACCGTTACAATTGTATTTCAGGTTGTAGGTGCCTCTACAAAGGAAATGGCAGAGTATGAGGTTGGTGAAACTTTTATGGATTTTGTTGGACCGCTTGGCTGCCCGTCAGAGCTGTTGGAATTGTCAGAAGAAGAATTAAAGAAGGAAAAACTTCTTTTTGTATGTGGTGGCGTAGGAACAGCACCGGTTTATCCACAGGTAAAATGGATGAAAGAACATGGAATTGATGTGGATGTTATTATTGGCGCACGTACAAAGGATATTCTGATTTTGGAGGAGCCAATGAAAAAAATTGCGGCAAATCTTTTTATTGCTACAGATGATGGTTCTTATGGCTTTAAGGGGAATGCCTGTGACCAGATTAATGAGCTTGTAAAGAATCAGGGAAAAGAATATACAAGAGTGATTGCGATCGGTCCGATGATTATGATGAAATTTGTAGCCCTTTTGACAAAAGAGTTAAATATTAAAACGATTGTCAGTATGAACCCGATTATGGTAGATGGAACCGGCATGTGCGGAGCCTGTCGTCTGCAGGTTGGCGATAAAGTGAAGTTTGCCTGCGTAGACGGTCCTGAGTTTGATGGCCATCTGGTGGACTTTGACCAGGCAATGCTGCGTCAGAGAATGTATAAGACAGAAGAAGGACGTGCGATGCTGCGTGTTCAGGAGGGGGATACCCATCATGGCGGATGCGGCCAATGTAAATAAGGAACGGTCAATGGATTATTTACAATTTCTAACAAAATTACTACATAGAAAGGAAAGCAATCATGGAAGTAGATGTATTAAAGAGAGTGCCTGTGCGTGAGCAGGAGCCAAAAGTTCGTGCTGCAAACTTTGATGAGGTTTGTCTTGGTTATAATAAAGAAGAGGCAATGGGGGAGGCTACACGTTGTTTACAGTGTAAAAATCCGCAGTGTGTAAAGGGATGCCCAGTTAACATTGATATTCCAGGATTTATTAAAGAACTGGCAGAGGGGAAGGTAGGAGAGGCTTATCAGGTAATCAGCCGTTATTCTGCGCTTCCTGCTGTTTGTGGCCGCGTCTGTCCACAGGAAACGCAGTGTGAGGCAAAGTGTATTCGTGGATTTAAAGGCGATGCCGTATCCATTGGAAAATTGGAACGTTTTGTAGCTGATACAGCGGCAGAAGAAGGAATTCAGCCGGCAAAGGCAGAGAAGATGAACGGTAAAAAAGTAGCTGTGATTGGCTCAGGACCTGCAGGACTTACCTGTGCGGGAGATTTGGCAAAGCTTGGCTATGATGTAACGATTTTTGAGGCACTGCATAAGGCAGGCGGCGTGTTATCCTATGGAATTCCAGAATTCCGTCTTCCAAAAGACAGAGTGGTAGATAAAGAAATAGAAAATGTTAAGTCGCTTGGCGTTAAGATTGAAACCAATGTAGTGATTGGTAAGGCTACTACAATAGATGAACTGTTAAATGAAGAGGGCTTTGATGCCGTATTTATCGGTTCTGGCGCAGGTCTTCCGAAATTTATGGGAATTCCGGGTGAAAATGCAAATGGCGTATTTTCTGCCAATGAATACCTGACACGAAGCAATCTGATGAAGGCATTTGATGATAATTATGCAACTCCGATTGCTGCAGGAAAGAAAGTGGCTGTTGTCGGAGGGGGGAATGTGGCGATGGATGCCGCAAGAACAGCTCTCCGCCTTGGGGCAGAAGTGCATATCGTATACCGCAGAAGTGAAGAAGAGCTTCCGGCAAGAGTGGAAGAAGTACATCATGCAAAAGAAGAGGGAATTGTCTTTGATCTTTTGACAAATCCGGTAGAGATTCATGTAGACGATGAAGGAAATGTAACAGGAATGACATGTATCCGTATGGAACTTGGTGAGCCAGATGATTCAGGCCGTAGAAGACCCGTTGAAGTTCCGGGGTCTGAATTTACACTGGAAGTAGATACTGTAATTATGTCACTTGGAACAAGCCCGAATCCATTGATTTCTTCTACAACAGAAGGACTGGAAACCAATAAGTGGCAGTGTATTGTGGCAGAAGAGGAGAATGGCCAGACTTCTAAAGCAAAAGTATATGCCGGTGGTGATGCCGTGACGGGCGCTGCAACCGTTATTCTTGCAATGGGGGCTGGAAAAGCGGCTGCAAAGGGAATTCATGAGCTTTTGAGCAAATAAGGTGGAAAATTATTCTAAAGGGATAAAAGACGGGATTAAAAAACTGCTGTATACAGTTCATAGCGATGTATACAGCAGTTTTTTGCGGATTAGGAAATTGGTCAGCAACAATGAACAGCGCATTCTTTACCACAGAAAGCAATTCCATAGTAGCTGATATGTTTGTAGCCATCCTTTCTAAGTTCCATGCCATATTTTTTATCTTCAATCTGCTGGATTGCTTCATCTGCCTTTTGGTTTATTTCATCAATGTTTTTTGTGACTTTGAATTCTATAACAAAGGCTTCTCTGCTTTTGCGTATTGGCTTTAACTGGAGGTCGCTGCGTCCCTTTCCGCCTTCCCGGTTCGAGAGAATGGTATATCCTATACTTGTTTCCCATTGTATTTTTACATAGGCAGTAAAGTTACCAGATACAGAGTGAATAAAAGGCTGTTGGCAATTTTGCATAAAAAGGGACAGAAAAAAAGAAAAATTGCACAAGAGAAAGGGAAAATTACACTTTCTTTTTTTGTGGTTTTCTGATAGTCTGCCCTGTTATCTTTAGGGGTTCTGTATATTGCCATATACAGGGAAATTTGATACTCTAATTGCAGAGAATTTCTTTGGTGTGGCAAAGAAGATGGTTACTCAAAGTAACAGTGAATCTAAGCATTCTAAATAGGGTTCTACATTGTTCTAAGTGGCTTTCCATAGTTACCTGCAGACCTAGAAGAATAAAGGTGTTTGCGATGCAGGCAGAAAGAATATAGTCTCCTGCTGTTAAAACCCACCTGCATTGTTTTTGCACTATAAGGTAATGAATTTATAGTCAAGGAAAGCGATTAGAATGTTTCATGTAAATCTATATGCTTTTTCTATTGTAATACCTCTCCCCGTATAATAGAAATATTTTTCATGCCAGCTTTTCAGTAAAGAATAAGGCAAAAAGAATGGAAAAGTTATCAGTATTGGAAAGAGCACCTAAGAAATTTTCATAAATTATCTGAAAATATCGTTAGTTTGTTTGCAAAGAACTGCCAATAACGGTTGTTTTGTTTGTTTATTCCCGCAAAGCAACGAGCCAGGTGGACGTGCTTGCATGTACATTTGGCTGGCAGTTTCCAAGATGAAGGAGGATTATGGAAGAAAGAAGAGAATATCAGAAATTTTGCCAGAAGATAATAAAGGCAGTACAGGAAAATTTTCCTGAAAAAGTTCATGTGGAAATTCATAAGATTATAAAGAATAATTCATTAGAGCTTGACAGTCTGGTGATTTTAGAGGACGACACGCCGATGTCACCTAATTTTTATCTTCAGGCATATTATGAAGAATATAAAAAAGGCTCTTCGGTTAAGGCACTGGCAAAACAAATAAAAAGACTTTACACAGAGGCGGTCAGAAGAGGAGAGTGTATGGAGTTTGACTGGGCATATGAAAATTGTGCGGACCATATTATTTTTCGTCTGGTTTCCCTGGAAAAAAATAAAAAAATACTTCAAACAGTGCCATATATTCCGTTTCTAGATATGGCAGTTACCTTTTATTTACTGATTCGAAAGGATGAAGAGGGAATTGGCTCCATACGGATTAGCCAGGATTTGGTAGAAAAGTGGGGACTGGATACTGGGACATTGTTTACTTTGGCAAGAGAAAATACAGAACGCATTTTTCCAGAACGGATTTGCAGTATGCATTCGTTAATGCGTGCAATTACGGATTTTGGAGAAGAGAGTATGAATTCCGGGACATTGCCACAGGGTTCTACAGAACATATATTTGCCGGAGAACCTTTTGTTGTTACAAATAATAACGGTATCAATGGCGCTGCCGTAATTTTATATCCTAATACATTAAAAAAAGTGGGAAGAATATTAAAGGATGACTTTTATCTGCTGCCAAGCAGCATCCATGAAATGCTTGCAATTCCGATTCATGCAGCAATTAGTGAACAGGATTTGTGCGATATGGTATGGGAGGTAAATCGTACTTGTGTTGCAAAAGAAGAAGTTCTTTCTGGTTCGATTTATCGGTATGACCAGGATACAGAGACAATAAAAGTATGTCGTAAAGTAGAAGTATAGTATCAAAAGTGTTGTTGTTTATGTGACAACTATGATACAATTTAGTAATATTCTGATATTGTTCACAGTGGGCTAAAAAGGAATGGATTGCTGTGAAGAGTAAAATTAAAGCGAAAAGGTGAACAAAATGAATAAAATACTAATTGTAGAAGATGAAGAGGCAATTGCCAATTTGATTTATATGAATTTGAAAAATGCTGGTTATTTTTGTGAGATTGCCTATGATGGGCAGGAAGGGGCGGATAAATTATCAGAAAACCACTATGATTTATGTCTTTTGGATATTATGCTCCCTAAAATTAATGGCTATGAGCTGTTATCTTATGCTAAAAGTATGGAAATTCCCGTTATTTTCCTGACGGCTAAGGGGGAAATTTCTGACAAAGTAGAAGGGCTTCGTGCCGGTGCAGATGATTATATTACGAAACCATTTGAAATTATAGAGCTATTAGCCCGTGTGGAAAATGTATTGCGCCGTTTTCAAAAAGTGAATCAGACAATTGAGGTGCTTGACCTGTCAATTGATATTTCTTCCCGTACTGTCACAAAACAGGGGAAGCCGATAAAGCTGACATATAAAGAGTTTGACCTGCTTCTTCTGTTTGTACAGAATCCCAATATTGCTCTATATAGGGAAAGCATTTATGAGCGTGTTTGGGATGCCCCGTATTTTGGTGATCAGCGCACCATTGATTTGCATGTACAGCGGCTGCGCAAAAAAACCGGACTGGAAAAGCAAATTGAAACGGTTTATAAAGTAGGTTACCGTTTTAATTTGAATTAGGAACGGTAAATAAATTATTTACCGTTTCTTGGAGCATGTTTGAATAGAGGGACATGCTGTATGGGAAGGGAAATGAGGTTTGCATGAAATTATTTTGGAAGCAGTTTATTACAATGATGTGTTTTCTTATTCTTGCGTTTATGCTGTTTGGAAATATTTTAATTCACACTTTTTTTCAGATGACATTGTTGCGGGAGTCAAAGCGAGGCATAGAGGAAATGGAAATGTTCCAATATGCCTTGTTGGCATCTATTGAAGGTCTGCCGGATGACTATCAGGCGATTGAGCTTGCGATTACAGAAATTGCAAAATCAATTCAGAAGAATCTGGAAAATCCACAGAATATGGTTACAATTTATGATGAAAAAAAGAAGATTATATACCAGAGTAAAAAATATAAAAGCAAGCTGATTCAAAAAAAAGAGAAGTCATTTTCTGAAATCTGGCAGATTTCCAAACAAAATGGAAAACATTATCTGGAAATTTTATTTCTTGTAAAAGGGGACTTTGGAACATATTATCTGGAAACAGACCGAAATATTGAGTATATTTACACGGAGCGGGAGCAGTTATATGATTCTTACAAATTAGTTCTTATTGCTATTTCCATTTTTTTGGCAGTTCTGACTTTTTTGTTTTCTATTCGGCTGACGAATCCGATTCGCAGATTGTCCTATGCGACAAGGGCTTTTGCGGATGGAAATTATAAAAGCCGTGTAAAAGTAAAAGGGAATGATGAGGTGGCAGATTTAATGGCAGACTTTAACCGGATGGCAGACCAGCTTGAAAATAACATCTGGCAGATTCAGGAAAATGCCAGAAAGCAGGAAGAATTTACAGAAGCCTTTTCCCATGAGTTAAAGACGCCTCTGACTTCTATTATTGGATATGCGGATATGCTCCGTTCCAGAAAATTATCAGAAGAGGATGTTGCGATGTCGGCAGATTATATTTTTCATCAGGGAAAACGGCTGGAACGTCTTGCGTTTAAAATGTTAGAGCTGACCTATCTGGATAAACAGAAAATTACATTGAAAAAGCTTTCGGTAAGGGAGCTTGTCTCGTATGTGGAAACGAGTACTCGAAAACTTTTACAAGAAAAGAATATTACACTAGAACAGCAGATTATGGCTGGAACGATTTGCGGGGATATGGATTTATTGCAGTCGCTCTTTTTTAATTTGATTGACAATGCCAGAAAAGCATGTAGCCAGAATGGGACGATTCTACTTTTCGGAAAAGAACTTCCGAATTCTTATCAGTTTTTTGTGCAGGATGATGGATATGGAATTCCAGAAGAGGAAATCAGTAAAATTACGGAAGCTTTTTACATGGTAGATAAATCACGGGCCAGAAAGGAAGGAGGCGCCGGAATTGGGATGGCGTTATGCCAGAAAATTATTTCTTTGCATCATGCGGAGTGGGAGATAGAAAGCAAACCGGAAGAGGGGACAAAGATTACCATTACTTTTATAACAAAAGAGTAACAAGCTGAAAGGAGAGAAGGATGAAGAAAAGAAAACAGATTTTTCTTACGGTGATGGGGATTGCTTTTACTATTTTTTTGTTTCTATTTGCAATGTATTTTCCAGGATATCTCAATGCTTTTTTTGATGAAAAGACTTTAGATAATGTTACAAGAAGAAATCTTAATCTGAAAACATATGAGCTTTCGTATAATTCTTTTTATGAAAAGCTGCATGCGATTGCACGTTGCAAAAAAGAAGAATTACATGTAGTAGCTGTACAAGAAACAGAGGCAAAGCAGGAAAGGGAAAAGATTACAAAAATTATACAACGGGAAATCGCCTTGTTATCACAGGAGAGTAATATTATGTTCCATAATATTACTTTAAAGCCTTCAAATTTTGTCTCCTGTGAAACATTTACCCTATACAGTTCTGGTGATACAGAACGTCTGAAAGGAATTACTTATTGGAAAATTATGTATCAGAAAAAAAAGGAAACCTTTCTTTTTTATATGGATGAAGAGTACCATAAAATATATGCGCTCGAAGTGACCAGAAAAGAAAGCGGCCTTATTGATTTAGTTAAACCGAATGTAGTGAGTGTTGCAGAAGCTGAGAAAATGGGATATCAGGACAGTGATCCTCTGTTTAGTTTTATGGATCTTTCTTATCTCTATCTGGATTATCTGGTACAATATTATAATTTGGAAAGGGATAGCTTTTTTCCGGTTGATGATGGGAATATGAATAGTATGGGCGATTTTTTATTTTCGGATAAAGCTGCCTTGACGCTTGGATGCCAATGGGAAAGGAAAGAAGGCAAGAAAAATAATTATATTACGATACTCCTTGGAATTTATCTGGACCAAATGTTGCAGTTTTGATACATTTGCGATAAAAACAGGATAAGATAGGATGTTATTCTTCCTTATGAAACACACAGGAGCTTCATAAGGAGGATTTGATTATGAGAATGAACAGACCCCAAAAAAGATATTCCTTTTTTGTCCTTTTTGCATTGACATTATTTGCTGCAGGAGTTATTTTTTTCTGTCGCGCATTTTCTGCTGCTCCGCTAAATGCTATGGAAAAGAAGTCCTATACAAAGGCAGAGGAAGAGGCAAAAGAAAAGCAGGAGCAGAAACTACCCCTTTCAGATAGTGGGCTGCAAAAAAAGTGTCGCAAAATTTATAAGAAAAATAAAAAATTATTAGTCCTTGTAAACAGGCAGAAAGCTCTTTCTGAAAATTATGAACCTGCACTTCAGGCTATTTCTAATGGACGTCTTATGGCTTCCTCATTGCTATATTCTGACTTACGGGAAATGTTATCTGGTGCAGCCGGTTTTGGGTATCAGTATTGGCTTGCTTCTGCCTGGCGCAGCAGGGAGCGGCAGCAAAAACTTGTCGATGAGGATATTCAGATGCTTATTAACAAGGGAATGTCTTATGCAGAGGCAGAAAAGGAAGTTTACAAAGAAACGCAGCCGGCAGGACATAGTGAGCATGAAACTGGCCTGGCGCTTGATATTCTATGCAGCCATAATCCAGAGATGACATTGGCACAGGAGCAGGAGCCGGAGAATCAATGGTTACGGGAAAATTCGTGGAAATATGGTTTTATTTTACGCTACCCAAAAGATAAAGAAGAGATTACAGAAATCAGTTATGAGCCATGGCATTTTCGTTATGTTGGAAAGGAAGCGGCAGAATTTATGTACCGTCATAACCTGTGTTTGGAGGAATTTTACCAAATCGCAGTAAATCGGGCGATAAAATAAAAAAATAGTATAATTTCTTTATTGCCAAATTAGCATTTTTTCGATATACTAAAAGTAACCAGTAAACTTAAATTGAAAAAGGAGGTAAATAATGAGAACATACGAACGTCCTGTGGCGATTGCAAATGATGAATTAGTAGAAGGGGTTTATATGGCAAGTGGTGCCAGTGCTGGCAGCGATTGCTATACGGTAACAGCCAAGATTCATCAGAAACCGGAAACAGGCAGAGAGGATTATCGCATTCAGGTTGATGCAAAGCATGCTGCTGATAATAATCATCATTCTGGTAAACAGACGCTGATCATATCCTTTAATCAGCCAGTGGAATATGTCAGCTGTAATGCGAACGGTGCAACACTTGCGGGAGGCAATAATAGCAATACATTAAAAATTGATTTAACTTACCACAACAATGGAAATGATAATATTGGTTTTGGTGATTTAGTCGTAAGATCAGATGCTGGTCTTGCAATTACCGGTTCAGAACTGACTTGTAACCGTGATTGTGGGCAGCACTAAGAGAGCGGCTGAGCCTGTAGAAATGGACTTTAATACATACTGCCGTACCAGGATATTTAAAGTATAAATGCCAGAGGAGGCACACCCCAGATGGGAAGCCTCCTTCTGGAGCCGGAAAAGTTCTGTTGCCGTTTACAGGAGCATATGTTTATCAACCTCTTTTTTCATTATGATGGCTGCTTCTTTGTCGGCGGTACAGGATAACCGCCAGACAGGGCAGAGCTTTTCTAATTGTTCTGCAAAAGAAATATTCCGTTCCAACAGTTTTTTATCCCATGTCGGGGAAATCAGCCGTTGTACGATGGCTAAGAGTTTTTCTGGTATCTCTGGTGTTTCACAGATGTTTTCCTTTGCCTGTTTTAGGAAAATAATTCCACCAAGTGGGAAGTTTTTTTCAGTACAGATTCCAGAGGTGCCACACCATGGCTGGCCATATACCCAGGCAGTCCCATCCTTGATTCCAATCATATTTAAGTCCCCATTAATAAGTTCTACCTGAAACTCCTTTTTCCATAAACTGGTATGGGTAGATTTTCCTGTACCAGATTTTCCAGAAAAGAGCCATGCTTTTTCCCGATACAAAAGGGAGGCGGAATGGAGGAAAAAAAGTCCTTTTTCACTGGCGGTAACTAATACGGCAAAACGGATTGCATGAAAAATGTCATCCATCTGTTTTTCAATTAGTTTACCATCACAGTACAGTACAGCCTGAGCGCCATCTTTACTGACATGCATTTCTGACAGAACAGAAAATTTTGGAAATAGGAATAGATATTCTTCTTCTGTTTCCATCAGGATTAATTCATCAGTTCTGACAAGCACGGTTCCGTTTTTTAAGAAGCAGGGTGGAAGGCAGCAGATTTGTATTGTTAAGTCTGCCTGTTTTATCTGATTGCTTTTAAACTGACGGAAGTATTTGTCATAAAGCATCTGAGGACCTTTATAAATGATGTGCAAAGGACCGGCAGAAAAGGGTAGGGGAGTCCATCCATAATCTTCGGGTTCCATGGTTTCGGCGATTCCCTCTGTTAACAGATTTCTCTGAAAAATTGCGATATCTCTGATCAGTTCTTCTTCCATGTCGTCCCCTAGTGCATATTCTTTTTTCAGGAGATGGAGGAGTTTTTCTGTATCATATCCTTTTTTCATTCCCTCCCATAACAGTTCTCCGGTTTCATTTAGCGTTATCCCTGTACAGTGGTCAGCAATGCTCTGCCCACAGGGCAGTATATATGTCTGTTCTTTAAGTTTTATTTTTGTAAAAGTTTTTTTGATTCTCATGTTGTTTACTCCGTTCCTTATTGATGTAACATTGCCTCAATTTCTTCTGTGGATAGTAATACACAGTGTTGTTCACGAATGGCATATACATTGTGGCAGATGGTAAGTACAGATGGGCGGTGCGTGGTGACGATACAGGTTCTTGGATAGTCATCCTTCATAATATTATGTAGTATGTTCCGTTCGGTATTTACATCCAGTGCAGAGGTGGCTTCATCCATTAAAAGGATAGGCGATTTTTTGATCAATGCTCTTGCAATAGAAAGCCTTTGTGCCTGTCCTTCGGAAAAGCCGCCGCCTCTTTCTCCTATTTTACTCTGAATGCCATCTGGTAATTTTTCAATAAAATCCCATGCGCAGGCGGTTTTTAAGCAGTCGATGATCTCTTCATCGGTAGCTTCTGGCTTTACATTTCTCATATTCTCTGCCACAGTTCCGGAAAACATCGTATTTCCCTGAGGGACATAGGAAAATAGCTGGCGGATGGAAGGGGAATAGGTAATTTTGTCTGTTTCCCTGCCTTCTGCATAGATTTCCAAATTGCCTGATTGTGGTTCTAATAGGGCAAGGATTATCCGAAGAAGTGTGGTTTTCCCTTCGCCGGAAGGCCCTACCAGTGCTACAATTTCATGGGGCTTTGCAAAAAAGGAAGTCTGGCGGAACACCTGATTGCCATTGTAATAGGCATAGTCCATATCTTTGATGCTCAAGGACAGGCCGACATCTGCATTTCTTTTATAAAACTCCTCTACCTGTTTATGGGCAGAATAATCTTCCCGCGGCATTCCCAAAATGTCAATCAGCCTGCCAGCAGAGGTAGTGATTGAAATCGCACTTGGCACCATTTGCATCAGGGAGTTTAACGTTCCAGTAAGCGTTCCTGACATGGATAAAAATAACGTCATCGTACCATAGGAAATACTTCCTGTCCATACCCGGTAAATGCCCATTCCGTAGCAGCTATAGGAGACTGCCAGCCCGACGAGGGACATAAAGATGGAAATTAAAATTCCAAGCTTCTGGTATTTCTTTTTCAGGTTCCAGAAATCCTTTTGATATTGGCGAAGTGTCCTGACATAGAGCGGAATCAAATCAAATGCCTTGATGGTCTGTATATTGGAAAAGGTTTCCTGGTTAAATCCCATCATCCTTGCGCTAAGCGCCGCACTTTCCCGGTTGCGTGACTGCATTCTGGTAAGAAGTGTTTTGGACATAATAAGGCTGACTGGCATTCCGGCCATAGCTAACAGGGCAAAGACAGGGTCATAGTAAATAACGATAGCCAGTGCAGAAATAAACCTTGCAGTGTTGATGACCAGGTTGGGAATCCAGCTTAAGACGCCATCAGATATGGTAGAGGCATCGCTGCTCCAGCGGGTAAGCAAATCCCCGGTATGGTATGCCATCAGTGGCTCCAATCGGGTCAGGAGCATTTTTTCAAAAATATCCGCTTTAATCTCATTGTCCACTTTAATCGAAATCATCATGGAAATGTAGTCTAATGTCTGAGACAGAAGAAGGTTGGCCAATGTAAATCCAATATACATGGCAAGCGTTTTCACCAGCTCAGATGCCTTGTGCTGAGTAATAATATCTACAAGGTCTTTGGACAAAACGCTGGTAAACAGGGAGGTTCCTGTGCCCAGCAGGCCGATTCCGGTATAGATAATGATGGCAAACCAGTATTTTCGTACATAGGCATAAATCCATATGGTCTGCTCAATCATTTCTTTTAATCTGCCTTCACGTATTCTTTTCATGTAAAATAATATTTTCTCTTTCATAGTTCCCTCTTGGGAACTGTCAATAACTGAACCAGGCAAGTTGTTTGGTTCAGTTACTGACAGTTCCTTATCGTTACATAAAATGGTTGGATTACTCTCCGATTAGTACCTGTTTTCCGGCAAATGCAAAACCGTAATACCTGATTTGTTCTTTTGGGATTCCTGTAGCAAACAGTTCCGTATCATAAGCTTTATCACGAATCTGTTGTAATGCTGCCTTTACAGTGTCTGCCAGAGAACTTTCTTTTTTGGGGTTGTGCACTTTGAACTCTATTATAATTGCCGGAAGATTTTTCTGCAAAGGTTTCATCAGAATATCATATCTGCCAAATCCGCTTTCACGGTTAGAATAGATATCATAGCTGTCACGGCATTCTACCAAAAGGCCCAGGATAAAGCCATGGTAGAAGCGTTCTGGTTCCATCTGCCCGGAAGGATGTTTCCCGGTATCAAAGTAACTGAACGTGGTCATTGCAACCTGGTTCATATAATAGTTCATTTCCTCTGTATTCCCTTTTAGCAGTGATTTGATAAAATCGTTGTAGCTGCCTTCTGACTTACCAAACCATTCTCTGATTAGGCTTTCAAACATCAACTCTACCTCAAAATTAGTCAGGACAAGTTCATATTGTTTTTGCAGGGTTCTTGGATGGCGTGTATATTTTTTTACTTTTAAATATCCTCCTGCAAGAAGCAGGCTCCAGACGGCCTGTTCGTTGTACTCTAAGCTTTCAAAAACAATTTGTTCATCAATTTCAGTATGAATACTTTTTCCTTTCAGCAAATCTTCCATATGCTTTTTTATAGATATATTGCCTGTGCGTATCAGATTATTTACAAGAGCATTAGAGCTGGTGGCAGCCCAGTATGGCTTATATTCTTTTTCATCCAATAAATTTGTGATAGACCATGGATTGTATATGTCATTTTCTGAGCCGAAACAGAAGCCATCATACCATTTCTTTACCTGCTCCTGTTCACCGGACATGCCTGCTTCCTCCAGCGAAGCAAAAACTTCTTTTTCTGTAAAACCGAAAGCGGTTGCATAATTTTCTGACGTGGTTGTAATTACTTTTAGGTTGTTTAAATCAGAAAAGATGCTTTCTTTACTGACACGGGTAATACCTGTCATGATACCACGTTCCAGATAGGGATTTGTCTTAAAGGTAGCATTGAACAGGCTGCGGGTAAATTCAGCGATTTCTTCCCAGCATTTGTGGATATATGCTTCTTGCATTGGGGTATCATATTCATCTAAAAAAATCAGAACTTTTTTTTGGAAGTGACGTTCTAAATACATAGACATCCTTTTGATACCGTGGGCAATTGTAGTATCAGAAAGTTCTTCATAATTTCTTGTACCATTGCTGTATTCACTGAAAGCAAAAAAATTTGTCTTTTCATCGGATGAAAGCGTATCTTCTTTCAGAAGATAAGTATGCTGGTGATATAATTCAGCTACAGCTTCCACAATACCTTGACGCAATTCTTTGCTGTTTTTTCCTTTTACATTAGCAAAAGACAAAAAGATAACAGGATAGGTTCCCTGCAGTTTTTTATATTCTTCCCTGTTCCAGATGGAAAGGCCTTCAAATAAATCATGCCTTCCAGCATATTTGTTTGAGAAAAAACATTCTAACATACTGATATTTAAGGTTTTGCCAAATCGGCGGGGGCGTGTAATTAAGGTAACATCATCTTTTGCTTCCCACCATTCCCTTATAAAATCTGTTTTATCAATATAAAAACAATTTTCTTCCCGCATAGATACAAATCCCTGTTTTCCAATACTGATCGTACGCATCTATTCACCCCCGCTTTGAGTTAGTAATTTTAGTATACCAGAAAGGCAGGGCTTTCTCAATGGCAAGCCTGTGTTGATTTTCTAAAAAAAGCGTGATAAGATGGGAACGTGCTATAAAAGCTATCATGGAGGTGATGCCATGGCAAGGACAGTAGGGATTGGGATACAGGATTTCGAAAAAGTAATAGTAAGGGGCTGCTTTTATGTAGATAAAACGGCATTTATTAAGGAATGGTGGGAACATCAGGATGATGTTACCCTGATTACACGTCCTAGGCGTTTTGGAAAAACGTTAACGCTTAGTATGTTAGAATACTTTTTTTCTGTAAAATACAAAGGAAAAGGGAAACTTTTTGAAAATCTGGCAATTTGGAAAGAAGAGAAATACCGTAAAATGCAGGGAGGGTATCCGGTAATCAGCGTATCTTTTGCTAATGTAAAGGAAAAGGATCTTAATATGGCTGTATATCGGATTTGTCAGATTTTACAGAGATTATATATAGAAAATTATTTTTTGATAGATTCGGACAAGCTAACAGAGGGAGAAAAGAGGATTTTTAAGGAAATGGCTGACGATATGCCAGTAAAGGATGCCCCTGTAGCATTAAACAGACTTTCAGACTATTTGTGTCGATATTATGGAAAAAAGGTTCTTATTTTTCTGGATGAATATGATACACCGATGCAGGAGGCATATGTAGGCGGTTGCTGGCAGGAAATGGTAGAATTTATCCGTTCGATGTTTCATTTGACATTTAAAACGAACCCATATCTGGACCGTGCCATTATGACAGGAATTACCAGAGTATCGAAGGAATCTGTTTTTTCTGATTTGAATAATATGGAAGTGGTTACTGCGACATCGGACAAATATGCTGCCGTATTTGGCTTTACGGAGCAAGAGGTATTTGAGGCGATGGATGAGATGGGGTTGGAAGACAAGGAGTCCGTAAAGTTCTGGTACGATGGTTTTGTTTTTGGGAAGGAGAGGGATATTTATAATCCATGGTCTATTACCAATTATCTGAATACAGGAAAGCTTGGGGCGTATTGGGCAAATTCCAGTGGAAATGGGCTGGCAGGAAAGCTTTTGCAGGAAGGTGCTCCAGACATAAAGATAAAATTTGAAGAGCTTCTTGCTGGAAAATCTGTGGTCAGTGAACTGGATGAGGAGCTTGTATATGACCAGCTTGACAATAATACAGATGCAGTTTGGAGTCTTTTGCTGGCAAGTGGATATCTGAAGGTGCTCCATGTGGAAGAATATGGACAGGCAGAGGGGGCAGAGCCCAAATATGAACTGGCATTGACAAACAGGGAAGTGCGATTTTTATTTAAAAAACTGGTTTCCGGCTGGTTTCGGGGAAGAAGCAGGGATGCTTATAATGGTTTTATAAAAGCGCTTTTGACAGATAATATTGATGCAATGAACGAATATATGAATAAAGTGACTTGTTCTGTCTTCAGTTATTTTGATACAGAACAAAGGGAATCGGAACGTTTTTATCATGGTTTTGTGTTGGGATTAATGATGGAGTTAGAGGGGAGATATGTAATCCGTTCAAACAGGGAAAGCGGTTTTGGGAGATATGATATTATTTTAGAACCATTGCAGGAAAAAGATAGCGCTATTGTAATTGAATTTAAGGTGTTTCATCCAAAAAGGGAGAAAGTATTGGAAGATACCGTCCGTATTGCCATGCAGCAGATTGAGGAAAAAGGATATGAGCAGGAGCTTTCTGCCCGTGGCATTCCAAAAGAGAGAATTTTCAAGTATGGATTTGCGTTTCAGGGAAAAAGGGTACTGATTGGTTCAGGTACAGTAGAAAAATGTGCTGCAGTGACGGCACAGGAATGAGGTGAATAATGACAAAACAGGAGTTTCATAAATTATTAGAACAGTCGAAGGTGATATTGGATGGGGCAACGGGTTCCAATTTACAGAAAAGGGGGATGCCAGCAGGGGTTTGCCCGGAAGAGTGGATTTTGGAAAATCCGGACATTTTGTGCAATCTTCAGAAAGAATATATTCGGGCAGGAAGTAATATTCTCTATGCGCCTACTTTTTCAGGAAATCGTATTAAACTGGAGGAATATGGACTGGAAGACAGAATTGGGCAGATGAACCATGATCTGGTTGCGGTTTCAAAGAGGGCTGTGACAGAGGAGAATGCAGAAGGCAGGGTGTTTGTGGCCGGAGACCTGACAATGACAGGAAAACAGGTAGAACCGGTAGGAAGTCTGCCATTTGAAGATTTGATTGCTATTTATAAAGAACAGATTGGATATCTGGAAGAGGCGGGAGCAGATTTGCTTGTCATTGAAACGATGATGAGTTTACAGGAGTGCCGCGCAGCCGTGATTGCCGCAAAGGAGACAACAGATTTGCCGGTTATGGTTTCTCTTTCCTTTACAGAAGAAGGAAGGACATTATTTGGTACAGATCCAGCAACAGCATCCCTTGTTTTGACAACGCTTGGTGTGGATGCTGTTGGTGTAAACTGTTCAACAGGCCCGGATAAAATGCAGGGTGTGATCAGAGAGATGAAGCGATATACGGATTTGCCAATTATTGCCAAGCCAAATGCAGGACTTCCACAAATGGAAAACGGGGAAACTGTTTATGATATGGAAGCAGGGGAATTTGCAGAAGAAATGCTTACCCTTGCAGAGGAAGGGGCAGATATTCTTGGCGGCTGCTGTGGTACAACACCAGAATATATTGAAAAGATGGCCTGTCTTTTGAAGGAAAGAGATTATATGGGAAAGACAAGCTGCTATCAAAGGGGCAGTTCTGTGATACGGCGCGCCCTTTCCGGGGAACGCTTTACCAGGGAGATAGCTCTGGATGGGGCTTTCCAAATTATCGGGGAAAGAATTAATCCAACCGGCAAGAAAGCGCTGCAGGCAGAGCTTCGCAACGGAAGCCTTGATATGGTAACAGAGATGGCAGAGGCACAGGAAGCTGCCGGGGCTGCTGTTTTGGATGTCAATATGGGAATGAACGGCATTGATGAAAAGGAAATGATGTTAAAAGCAGTGAAGGAGTTAAGTATTGTAACAGATTTGCCGCTTTCGATTGACTCAAGCCATGTAGATGTTGTTGAAGCAGCACTTCGTATCTATCCCGGACGTGCGTTAATTAATTCCATTTCTTTAGAACCGGAGAAGTTTGAAAAGCTGATTCCGGTTGCGAAAAAATATGGTGCTATGTTTATTTTATTGCCATTGTCGGAAAAAGGGCTTCCAAAGGATATGCAGGAAAAGAAGGAAATTATTCATACAATTTTAGAGGCAGCTTTAGAGCAGGGGCTTTGTAAAGAGGATATTATTGTGGATGGGCTGGTTGCGACAGTCGGCGCAAATAAAAAAGCGGCGCTTGAAACACTGGAAACAATATCGTATTGTAAAAATGAGCTGGGACTTGCAACGGCATGTGGGTTATCGAATATTTCTTTTGGCCTTCCGGAAAGAATGTATGTGAACAGTACATTTATGGCGATGGCGATTCAGGCCGGGCTTACGATGGCGATTGCAAATCCTTCCCAGGATCTGTTAATGCATACTGTTTTTGCGGCAGATCTTCTGATGAATAAAAAAGAAGGGGATATCCGGTATATTGACCGTGTAGCAAACAGAAAAATCAGCGTGGTAGCAGGCGAGGTTTCTGCAGATGCAGTGATAGAAAAAAATCCTTCAAAAGAAGGAAAGGCTTTGGAAGAAAAAGGGAATCAGGATGCACTTTTTCAGGCAGTGGTAAAAGGCAGAAAGGAAAAGGTGTCAGAACTCGTAAAAGAACGCCTGAAAGACGGTGGCGAGGCGCAGTCAATTATTGATGAAAGCCTGATTCCGGCGATTAATCATGTGGGGGAATTGTTTGATAAACAGATTTATTATCTGCCACAGTTGATTGCCAGTGCGGAGGCAATGGAGAGCGGCATTGGGATTTTAGAACCCGTTCTGGCGCAAAACAGGAGCAGCCAGCCGGCGGGGACAATCGTTATTGCAACCGTAGAACATGATATTCATGATATCGGAAAGAATCTTGTAGCATTGATGTTAAAAAATTATGGTTATCGTGTGTTTGATCTGGGAAAAGATGTTCCGGCAGAGGAGATTATCGCAAAGGCAAAAGAAGTGGATGCAGATCTTATTGGCCTGTCTGCCTTGATGACAACCACAATGATGGAGATGAAGAAGGTAGTGGAGTTTGCAAAGAAGGAAAATCTGCGTGCAAAAATTATGATTGGCGGGGCTGTCATTACACAGGGGTTTGCAGAGGAAATCGGTGCAGATGGCTACTCAAAAGATGCACAGGAGGCTGTTGTGGTAGCAGGGAAGTTATTAAAAGGCATTTGAGTGTGAATGAAATTTCCCACAAAGTGAGAAGCACATCTTGTAAAAAGCAATTTTCAAACACGCTCTAGGAAAAGAGGGAATCTATGGAAACAAAAAATACAGTAGATGTTATTATTCCGGTGTATAAGCCAGGCAGTGAATTGAAAGAGTTACTTTCCCGTCTGATGAAGCAGAGTGTTATACCAGAGCATATTTTTATTTTGCAGACGATGGAAGAAGGGGAACCGCTGATGAAGCCGCTTGACGAACGGATTCAGGTTTTTCCGATAAAAAAAGAAGAATTTGACCATGGGCGCACAAGGGCGTATGGGGCAGAGCTTTCAGAAGCGGATTATATTTTGTTTATGACACAGGATGCAATTCCGGCAGACCATGCGTTAATTGAAGAGCTTCTTAAGGGAATGGAAAAGGAAAATGTCGGGATTGCCTATGGAAGGCAGCTTGCAAAGAAGGGAGCTGATCTTACAGAGAAGCTGACACGTCTTCACAATTATCCGGAGCAGGAGTGTTTAAAGACAAGGGCTGATTTAGATACTCTTGGAATTAAAACATATTTTTGCTCCGATGTCTGTGCAATGTATGACCGTGTGCTTTATGAAGAGCTGGGAGGTTTTTCCTATCCAACAATTTTTAATGAAGATATGATTATGGCGTCCAGAGTGATTCAGGCAGGATATGGTGTTTTTTATGCGGCAAAGGCAAAGGTATTTCATTCCCATTCCTATACCTGCAGGCAACAGTTTGTGCGCAATTTTGATTTGGGAGTTTCCCAAAGCCAGTACAGTGAGATTTTTGAGAATATTTCATCAGAAAAAGAGGGAGCAGGATTTGCAAAAAAAACGATTTTGACACTTTGTAAAAAAGGGCATTTTGGAAAGGCAGTCTACTTTGTATGGCAGTGTGCTTTTCGTCTGGCCGGATATAAACTTGGGAGAAATTACGAAAGACTGCCCAAAAATGTGATTTTGCATTGTACGATGTCACCGGGGTATTGGAAGTAGCAGGGAAGAAAAGGAGCATGATATGGATCAGATTTGTATTAAACGGCTGGAAGTATTTGCAAGGCATGGGGTATTGTCAGAAGAGAATGCTTTGGGGCAGAAATTTTTGATTTCGGCAACCTTATATTGTGACACAGATAAGGCTGGAAGAACCGATGCAATTTCAGATTCCGTCAATTATGCGGAGGTGGCGAAGCTGCTGCAAAGAGAAACGGAAGGTCATGTTTTTCATTTGTTAGAGCGGCTTGCATGGTTTCTTGCCAGAAGGATTTTACTTACCTACAGGATGGTTTGGAAGGTAGAACTGGAAATTGAAAAGCCATGGGCGCCAGTTCTTTTACCATTAGAAACGGTTTCTGTCAAAATCAGCCGGGGATGGAATCTAGCATATCTTAGTATTGGTTCAAATCTGGGGAATAAAGAGGAAAATTTAAAACAGGCAATCCAAATGTTAAATGAGGATGAAGAAACAGAGGTAACGAAGCAGTCGTCTTTTTTGGTAACAGAGCCGGTTGGGGGCATAGAGCAGGATGATTTTTTAAATGCTGCTTTGGAAATTAAGACGCTGCGTTCACCACAGGGACTTTTAGAATTGATTGCTTCTATTGAAAAAATGCTGAAAAGGGAACGGCTTGTCCACTGGGGACCAAGGACAATTGATCTGGATATTATTTTTTACAATGATGAGATTATTCAGGCAGAAAATCTTGTAATCCCACATATTGAGATGGCAAACCGGATGTTTGTGCTAGAGCCATTATGTGAAATTGCGCCATATGTTATGCATCCTGTTTTTCATAAGACAGTGATGGAATTAAAGAACTGCCAACAGTGATTTGAGTAAGCACGAAAGGGATAAAAAGAAATTATGACATTAAAAGAATTAGAACCTGGGAAAACTGCTGTTGTGACGGTGGTAGGGGGAGAAGGTTCCCTAAGGCAGCATTTCCTCGATATGGGTGTGATACCAGGGGCAGAAGTTACTTTGGTAAAATATGCGCCGATGGGCGATCCGATGGAGCTGCGGATTCATGGCTATGAGCTGACATTGCGGCTTGCGGATGCTGCGCAGATTGCGATTAATGAAGAAAGCATCATTTCTGTACATAATGAAATGAAAGAAACTTCTGTAGAGAGGAGAAAGAAAAAAAGGGAGCATCCTGGTCTGGGAGAGGGAGGCAGATATCATGTAAAGGCAGATGAAAATCCACTTCCAAAAGGGACTGCCCTGACGTTTGCGTTAGCGGGAAACCAGAATTGTGGAAAAACAACATTATTTAACCAGTTGACTGGGGCAAATCAACATGTCGGAAATTTTCCGGGCGTGACGGTTGATCAGAAAAGTGGTGTAATCAAAGGTCATGCTGATACATTAGTAACCGATCTTCCTGGCATTTATTCGATGTCTCCATACAGCAGTGAGGAAATTGTAACAAGGCAGTTTATTATACGGGAGAAGCCGACTGGAATAATTAATATTGTAGATGCAACAAACATTGAGCGGAATTTGTATTTGACAATGCAGTTGATGGAGTTAGATGTTCCAATGGTGTTAGCGCTGAATATGATGGATGAGGTACGTGGAAATGGCGGTTCTGTTGACATTAATGAGTTGGAAGGGATGCTTGGCATTCCGGTTGTACCGATATCTGCGGTAAAAAATGAGGGAATTGATGAACTGGTTGGTCATGCGCTCCATATTGCACAGTATTGTGAGAGACCAGGCCGAATTGATTTTTGTGATAAAGACGACCATGAGGGTGCTGTGCACCGATGCCTGCATGGGATTATGGAACTGGTTGAGGATCATGCAAAAAGAGCAGGGATTCCAATTCGTTTTGCGGCAAGTAAACTGATAGAAGGCGATTTGTTGGTGAAAGAGGCGCTGGAGTTGACGGAAAATGAAGAGGAAATGTTAGAGCATATCATATGCCAGATGGAAGAGGAACGAGGGCTTGACCGGGCAGCGGCAATTGCGGATATGCGTTTCTCCTTTATCCAAAAGCTGGTAGAAGAGGCTGTTACAAAGCCAAAGGAGAGTAAAGAGCATGAAAGAAGCCGGAAGCTTGATAAGGTTCTTACAGGAAAGTATACAGCAATTCCGGCCTTTGTAATCATTATGGCATTGATATTTGGATTGACATTTAATGTAATCGGAGCATGGCTTCAGGAGTTGTTAGAGATAGGAATTGAAAAACTGACAGAGCTTGCAGATGCGGGACTTAAGGCGGCAGATGTCAGTCAGGTGCTGCGTTCTCTGATTATTGATGGAATATTTACTGGTGTTGGAAGCGTATTGAGCTTTCTGCCGATTATTGTGACGCTCTTTTTCTTTTTATCCTTGCTTGAGGATAGTGGCTATATGGCAAGGGTGGCATTTGTGATGGACAAGCTGCTCCGTAAAATTGGCCTTTCCGGGCGAAGCATTGTTCCGATGCTGATTGGTTTTGGCTGTACTGTGCCAGGTGTTATGGCAAGTAGAACATTACCTTCAGAACGTGACCGGAAGATGACCATTATGCTGACGCCGTTTATGAGCTGTACAGCAAAGCTTCCTATTTATGGCTTTTTTGTCAGAGCCTTTTTTCCAAAATACAGTGGCCTGATTATGGTAGTTCTGTATTTGCTCGGAATTGCAGTGGGAATTTTGGTGGCATTGTTTTCTAAAAAATTTATGTTCCGGGGCGAGGCGGTCCCTTTTGTGATGGAGCTTCCCAATTATCGTATGCCAGGTGTGAAAAATGTAGCACAACTTTTGTGGGATAAGGCAAGAGACTTTTTGCAGAGAGCATTTACAGTTATTTTTATGGCGACGATTGTTATATGGTTTTTACAAACTTTTGATTTGCGTATGAATATTGTTTCCGATTCACAGGATAGTATTCTGGCAGTGGCAGCAGGTTTTATAGCCCCGGTTTTTGCTCCACTTGGATTTGGCGACTGGAGAATTTCCACTTCTCTGATAGCAGGTTTTATGGCGAAAGAAAGTGTTGTTTCTACCCTGTCGGTTCTTTTTGGTACAACAGAAGGTCTTTTTGCCGTGCTGACACCTTTAGCGGCAGCCTCTCTTTTAGTGTTCTGTCTGCTCTATACACCATGTATAGCGGCGGTAGCATCTATTAAAAGAGAGCTTGGCGCAAAGTGGGCGGCCTGTACAGTTCTTGGTCAATGCGCAATTGCATGGCTGTGTGCGTTTCTGGTATATTGTGTGGGTAGTTTTCTATAGGAAACTGCCCAATTAGTACATTTTTCTTTCAATGTACCTTCAATTTCAGAACAGCCTGCACGCTAGAGCGTGTTTGAAAATTCATTCTCACAATCTGCACTCCCCACTTTGCGCTATATTTGGTTCAAATTTAGTCAATGTAGCCCGCTACACCTACTAAATTTGAGCCAAATCTCCCACAAAGTGAGAAGCACATCTTGCAAAAAGCAATTTTCAAACACGCTCTAGTATAACTCAATTTAATTAACCATACCTTTTACTGGTCTGCTTTCCCGATAGCACAAGTGTAAAATCCTCAGCGCAGCCCACTGCGCCTACGTTTTTACACCTGCACTCTCAAAAAAGCATACTCACCAAAAGATAAGGTAATTAAATCGGATTATACTAGTTTTAGAAAATAGTAAACTATAGTTAATGATTTTTTAAACTGGTTGCAGCATATAGTTGTAATTCTGTGTGAAGTTCTCTATAATGGTAGTAGAAATAGCATACTGCTATAAATCGAAGAAGTAGATATTATTAAAAAGAATTGTTTAGGAATTGACTGTTGAAAAGAAGGAGATTAACAAAATTGAAAAAAATTTTTAATGTAGACGGGATATGTTTTCCAGATGAAAATTACATGGTTAATCTTGATGGGAGATTGAAAGAGATAAAGGAATTAGTGGAACAAGGAAAATATTTTGTTATCAATCGGGCAAGACAGTATGGAAAAACAACAACAATCAGAATGCTGGCAAAGAAACTGGCATCAGAGTTTGTTGTATTTTCTATTAGTTTTGAGGGATTTGGTGATATAGTATATGAAAATGAATATACTTTTTGCCGCAGATTTTGTGGGCTTTTGTATGATGTTGTTTATTATGGCGAAGCAGTGGGAATACCAGAAGAATTGGTACAACGGCTTCATACAATGAGCATGGCAGACAGTAATACAGATTTTCGGGACTTATCTAATTTTATTTCAAAGTTATGTATGGAGGCAGAAAAACCAATTGTTTTGATTATAGACGAAGTGGACCAGGCCAGTAATCAGGAAGTTTTTCTGAGTTTTCTGGGAACATTGCGGGATAAGTATTTAAAGAGGAAAAACAGACCTGCTTTCCAGTCTGTGATTCTTGCTGGGGTATACGATATTAAGAATTTGAAATTGAAAATCCGTAAAGAAAAGGAGCATCAGTACAATAGCCCATGGAATATTGCTGCTGCTTTTTCTGTTGATATGAGTTTTTCGGCAGAAGATATTGCAGGTATGTTATCAGATTATGAAAAAGAAAATAGAATTTCCATGGATATTCATGCTATGGCGGAGAGAATCTATCAATATACAATGGGGTATCCCTATCTGGTATCTGCAATTTGTAAAATTATAGATGAACAGATTGCAGAAAAGAAAGGCTTTGCGGATAAAAGTGAAACATGGAGTGAGGAGGGGGTTTTAGAGGCTGTTCGGGAATTGTTGAAATCAGCCAATACACTGTTCGATGATATGGTTAAGCATTTACTGGAATATCCAGAGCTTAGCAAAATGCTACAGAATATTCTTTTTAATGGGCAGTATTATCCGTATAACCGCTATAATCAGGAAATTAATATTGGTGAGATGTTTGGTTTTATAGTGGATAATGATGGGAAAACAGCTGTAGCAAATCGTATCTTTGAAACTCATTTATATAACTATTTTATTTCGGAAGAAATGTCAAAAAATACTATTCGAAGAATTGATACTTCGGATATAAACCAGTTTGTTCAAAATGGCAGTCTGGATATGGATTTGGTAATGGAAAAGTTTGTAGAGTATTTTATGGATTTGTATGATGTAAATGATGAAAAGTTCATTGAAGAATATGGGCGTAAGATTTTTCTTTTGTATTTAAAACCAATCATAAACGGAACAGGTAATTATTATATTGAGGCACGCACCAGAGATAAACACAGAACGGATGTCATTGTGGATTATCATGGGGAACAATATGTGATTGAAATGAAAATCTGGCATGGGGAGGAATATAATCGTAGAGGAGAGGAGCAATTGGCAGGATATTTGGAAGAGTATCATCTGAAAAAAGGATATTTGTTGAGTTTCAATTTTAACAAGAAAAAGCAAGCTGGAGTATATCAGGTAAAATGTGGGGATAAGATGTTGATTGAAGTGGTGGTGTAGAGAAGCGGTGTAGAAGTTACTATTCACGGTCCAATGTTATTTAGTTAAAATAATGTAATTAAGGAATACCTTCAAGCATTCGCACTTGTATCC
>CANSYK010000047.1 GCA_947651225.1 uncultured bacterium
TGGAGATTTCTGAAACCTTATAAAATAAAGGTTTCGAGTTTCCGAGAGGACACTATTGGAAAAAGGAGGGGGGGAAATATATTTATACAGATGGTGAATCTGATAAGGAGAAAGCTTTTTCATCAGAGGAAGCCTGTAGCAGCCAGATGGATATTAAATTTGGAAAGGTTATGAATAAGACAATGCCTTTGGGGGCAAGCAGCTCGGTTTGGAATGGAGACATAACGATACTGCTTCCATATTCTGCCATACCGGAAATGTTTTCCACATATTCTGATATGTCGGGGAAGGTTGTCACATATGCTTCTATTTTTCATGTCAGGGCAGAAAATCATGCGAAGGCGTATGAGGAGATTACAAAATATTTATCCAATGGAGAATTTGGGGGCGGGGCAAGCAGCAGTGTATATGATGAGTCAGAAGCCAGAGAGTCAGAAAGAACGCTTCTTCTGGTTATTGATATATTTTCCTATGGATTTATCATCTTAATTTCGCTGATTTCAGTTGCCAACGTGTTCAATACGATTTCGACGAATATCAACCTGAGGCGTCAGGAATTTGCTATGCTAAAATCGGTTGGGATGTCGGGAAAAGGATTTCAGAAAATGATGAATTATGAATGCGCTTTGTATGGATTAAAGGGGATTTTGTATGGAGTGCCGGTTTCTTGTCTGATTAGCTGGTTTATGTATTCTGTTATGGCAGGAGGAGAAGACTTAGGGTATATTTTTCCGTGGCAGGGAATTCTTATATCGTCTGTCAGCGTATTTTTGGTAGTATTTGCTACTATGCTGTACTCTATGCGGAAGGTAAAAAAAGATAATACAATCGAAGCGCTTAGAAATGAAAATATATAAATGTTTGAAGCTTGTTTATAACAGGAAAAAGAGGGTATCGTTTATGTGATACCCTCTTTTTGGAAGTCGTTGTCATTTGCATTGCTGTAGTAGGAAAATCCGATTGTGCCGATTCCGGTGCTGCATGCGAGGGAAACAGAGGTGCGCTGAACGATTATTTTCTTAAATGAATAATGGCGGTTTATTTCGCGTCGGATTAAATCCAGTTGTTCCACAGTACATCCAGCATGGGAAATAAAAATGATATCATTATTAATTCTTTTTTTTCGCAATAAATGCCAATGGATAAAGCGTTTCCAGGCGCCTTCTGTTGATCCAAACCTGGCTCCTGTTATACATATTGTGCTCTGGCTCATTTTCAGGGTAGGATGCAGTCCAAACAGTTCACATATTTTTGCTAAGGGTTTACTGGTATAACCATGCTGTTGGAAAATTGCTGCAGTTGGCATAATAAAGTGGCTTTCCACTTTTTTCTTCATTTTTTCCGTCATTTGGAGAATATCACTGCCGGAATATCCCCACAAGGCAAGCCGTGCCGCATATAAGACAACCAGACCCTGCCCGCCGGATATCAGTCCAGAGTCGATTACATGGACATGGTCAAAGCATCTTGCGGCTGCAAGGGCAGTTTCATAGCTTTTTCCTGTATGTTTAGCCATTGAAATATGGATTACCTGTTCTGCCTGTGTCAGCATATCAGCAAAAAAGGTTTCATATTCTTCGACAGAAACACTGGTTGCTATGGCAGTGCTTGTATTTTCTGTTACATACTGGTTCAGGCTGTCTGTAGCGATTTCCCAGGTATCGGCGAACCGTCCGCTTTCTGTAGTGATATACAGGTACATAATCCCAATATCATATTTTTCAATATAATGCTCCGGCAGGTCGCAGACACAGTCTGTCGTAATATAGATTTTTTTCCGCTTGTGATGGGAAACCTTTTGTAACTCTATGTTACTTTCCAGAATGGTATCCTGTTTTTTGCGGTATTCGATAATATCTTCAGGGAGAAATTTTAAAATTCCCTGTTCTAAAGCTGCTCCCTGAATCGGTTTCTCCAAGTATCCGTCAAATGTTTCCTCTAATAGATCCTGTCCGGCTTCTGTAACAGAGTTGGCGGACAAAACAATGATTGCAGAATCACGGCACAGGCCGTTTTCCTGTTTTCGCAGTTGTCTTAGGGTTTCTACACCATCCATTTCCGGCATCATATAGTCTAAAAGAATAACATGGTAATATTTTTTCTTTGTCATTTCCAGACATTCTGCTCCGCTATGGGCGGTATCAATCTGTACTTTGGTTTCCTTTAACAGTTCACATTCAACCATAGTATTCATAGCATTATCATCGACAATCAGAATACGTGCCTCTGGCGCTTCAAAACTTTTTTCATAGGTTCCGGCAATCTGCCTGCTGCGTGATAAAAATGAGATATCTCTTACTGGTGTTCTATTTATGACTTGCTGTGGCAGCATTACCGTAAAGACAGAGCCTTTTGTATAAATGCTGTCTACCGTAATTTCACCATCCATCAGGTCGACAAGCTGTTTTGTAATCGAAAGGCCAAGGCCGCTTCCTTCGATTTTAAGGTTCCGTTTTACGTCCGCTCTTCGGAAGGCGTCATACAAATATTGCAGGTTTTCTTTGTGGATACCAATGCCAGTATCAGAAACAGAAATTTTCAAACCAATAAAATTTTCACCAAATGTTTCTAAGTGGGCAGAAAATGTAACAGATCCATGTTCTGTGTATTTTGCGGCGTTGGTCAGAAGATTTAAAAGTACCTGGTTAATGCGCTTTACATCTCCATAGAGGACAGAAGGAATATTTTCATCAATGTCAATTAGAAATTCCAGTTTTTTTTCGCTCAGGCGTACCTGAATCATATCAATTAAATTCCCAAAGAGTTCCTCTGTCTTGTATTCTACGGGGACGATTTCCATTTTTTTCATTTCAATCTGGGACAAATCTAAAATATCATTTACCAGACTTAAGAGCATTTTGCTTGCATTTTGGATATTTTGTGCATAGCTCTTCGTTTGTTCTTCATCACTTTCCCGCAGGATCATTTCATTCAGTCCGATAATCGTATTGATTGGGGTACGAATTTCATGGCTCATACTGGCAAAAAAGCTGTTTTTGGAATCGCTCATTTTTTCCAGCTCTTTCTGCTGTTTTTTGGCAACATTCTGCTCAATGTAAAACATACGTGACTGTGATTTTAAAATCATCCCACCCGCAAAACCTACCGCGAGCATGGCAAAAATAGAATCAATATAGGCGGCTGCTTTGGAATCCATAGGTGTAATAGTCTCTGGATAATAATATCCGCAAAGATAAGTTGCGCAGTCGGTAATTAATGCTAAAATCAGGAAAAAAATAAGTTTCTTTCCTGAAAACATTAGAAAAATATAAAAAATTCCCAGAGAAAACCAGAGAACAGCGCCTCCTTCCAGTCCCCCGCTTAAAAAGAACATGGCAGGAAATACAACAAGGATAATAAGGAAGCCAACGATGGATGAAGCTAAATTAATTTTGCGGTACTTAAAGGTTGCGAGAAGTACAATCCCCATAACTGTCAATAAAATAATCAGGGGGATGATAATGATATGGACATCCATTAACAAAAGACATTCAACAACACCCAGGCCGGCAAGACAGATGCCGACAAGGATAAGCATACGGAAAATTCGTTCCCGCAGCTCATAATCCCTTCCATATATTGTTTCAAATAGTTTTTTAATCATTTGCAGAGTCTCCCTCCGTCCTGTTTTTTAAACGTTCCCGAATGTCGGATACCATATCTACAGCCGACATATAATCAGACATTTCTATTTTTTTCTTTACTGGTGCAAGCTGTTCTTTTAATGCCGTTTTGCAATACTGATATTCCTGCATTTGGGACAGAATGGAAAGCATCTGCTCCCCATCCAGTGAATACATGGAATCTTCTAAGTCCGTAAGAAGATTGTCAAAGGCAGAATCATCAAGCTCTGGCAATTCTGGCGAATTGTTGTTTGGCGCAAAGTTATCCTGTTTAGCGGACGAGTCCTGTGTAATGCCATCTTCCTGTTCTGTCTGGCTTTTGATAATCAGAGGACATGCTGCCATGGTTTTGATTACTCTGTGGTACTCGGTAATCATCTTTCCATGGTTTTTTAATATATAATCAATATCTTCCTTTTTACCGGCAGCTTCCAAATCTTTTGCCATATCGGAAAGTGAATTAGCACCCATGCTGCGCATGATGCTTTTTAAGGCGTGTACTTTAATGGTGTAATTTTTCCAGTCCTGTTTTTCGTACAGGTTTTCTAATTCCTGCCGTTTTTCTGCCGCCTGCCCATAATATACATTCAGAATATCCAGATATTGCTTTTTTCCTCCGCAGTATAATATGCCCTGCGGAACATCTAAATCGCCTATTACCAGATCTTCTTTTTCAGAAACGGTTTTTGGTGCAGTTTGTTCTCTTGTCTGGAAAACCAGTTTTTCTTCTGGAAGATTTCGTCTAAGAACACGTTCCAGTACAGAGACTTCGATTGGCTTTGCGATAAAGTCATTAAAGCCCTCCTCCAAAAACATCTCTCTGCTGCCTGGCACTGCATTTGCAGTTAGCGCAATAATTGGGACTTTCTGGTAATACATTCCTGCTTTGCTGCGTATGCGGTGCATGGTTTCCACGCCATCCATTTCTGGCATCATATGATCCATAAATATAAAGTCATAGCACATATTTTCGATCACTTCCAGTGCTTCCTGTCCGCTTGTGGCGTATGTTACTGTAATCTGATATTCTTTTAGCAGGCCTTCTGCTACCCGTATATTCATCTGGTTATCATCAACAATCAGAACATGGGCATTTGGCGCAGTAAATTTTCCTGGCCGTACCATCTGGACGCCACCGCTGCTGCTGGTATTTCCATTTAAAATAGTAATAACCGGAAGCATGTAGAAGGGTTTATAGAGATGGATGATATGGGGGTTGGAAACGTATTTTTCATTACAGCGTTCAATTACAATCACTACTTTGCAGTGCTTTGAAACTCTGTCAAAATATGTCTGATCCTCCTGGTATTCTTCCAGGCTGATAAAAATATGGCTGAATGGCTCTTTCTTTTCCCTTCGTTTCAGTTCAGCGAGATTGCGGCAGACATGGCACTTTACCCTGAGCTGCTGTACCATATGCATAATAAGCTTTGTATAATCATCGCGGACTGCCAGCATATCAAACTGCTCCATGTCAAAATAAGTGGCGACATTGATGCTTTCCCGGTTTTTAAGTTGCCCAATCGGTTTTTCATCTAATATCTTCTGAGGAACGACGAAACGGAAGATACTGCCCTTATTTAAACGGCTCTTAACTGTAATGGTTCCACCCATTTTAAGGATCAGGGCCCTGGAAATTGCAAGTCCCAGCCCAACGCCGCCTTCCTGGCGGTTTCTGCGTGTATCTACCTGGCTGAAGCTTTCAAACAATTTTTCCAGGCTTTCTTCACTCATTCCGATTCCCGTATCTTTTACAGATACGCAGAGGTTGATTCCATAGGCTTCTTTTCGGAAGGTAATTTCTACCAGAATACCGCCTTCGTTTGTAAATTTGACAGCATTATCCACCAGATTCATAATGACACGCCGTATTTTCTTTTCGTCGCCTAAAAGTCCGCTTGGAATTTCGGTATTGCAGTCTACAATCAGCTCAATCGGCTTATCGCCTTTTCGTGCTATTGTTGTGTTAATAACATCATTTATGGTAGAAGTGATGTTATAGACTTCTTCTTCCAAATCCATTTTTCCTTGCTGCAGTTGCGCAAAGTCCAGGATATCACTAACAAGGGACATCAGGTTGTGTCCAGCGTCCCGTATGTCGAAAACTTCTTCCCGCAGTTTATCCATATCGTGTTCCCGCAATGCCATTTCGCTCATACCGCAGATTGTATTTACAGGAGTACGGATTTCATGGCTGACATTAGCCAGAAAATCGTCTTTGCTTTGTTCCGCTTCTACCAAAGCATCAATGACTTTATACATTTCCTTATTATCCTGATTCCTTTTTTGAATCCACAGATATAAAATAAGCTCCAGACAGACAATGTTGCCAAGTTGTGGCAGCAGGCAGGGAAGCGTTTCGCTGGAGGAATGCTGGAAAGCGCCTGCAATTGCTCCACGGTAAAAAATAATATAAAATAAGGAAATTAGTGAAAAATATAATAGTTTTGTGGAGCCATAAAAGGCAATAAGAATTGTCAGAACCATAAAAGTAGGTATTATGGTATGTAAATCGCCTATATTTGCTGCATATAAAATAATGGTTAGCTGAATGAGCAGTGTAGTAATCACTGCTCTGGCATAAAATGTTTTATATTTGCTTAAAAAGATAACCCATGCGGTCAGTGCGGAAAGCAGCATATAGGATGGAATCCATATGTTTCCACCCAGCCGCACAACACTGATACATAAATTAATACAATATAAGCTGAAAAGAATAACAACAAAGCGTTCTGTTTTTCTTTTGTTTTGTTTACTTTGGTTAAAATATTCCAAAACACATCTCTCCTTTTTATGCGCTAAGTTGTGGCAGGTTTTTAGTGTAACTGCCGATAGATCATTTTCAAGATCTGGAATATTTCAGGGTTAAACTTTTTCCCGGAATCTTTATTCATAATGTCCAGCGTTTCCTCAATGGTATAAGAACCACGGTAGACACGTTCTTCAGTAATCGAGCAGTATGCCCCTGCCACAGAAACAATTTGTGCGGATAAGGGGATTTCGTCTCCTTTTATGCCGCAGGGGTAGCCGCTTCCATCCCAGTTTTCATGGTGATATTTGGCAATATCAATCGACATCTGGAGAAAATCGTTGTAATCCCCTGTATCATGGATATCTTGGAGGATTCTGGCTCCAATGGCAGGATGGGTATGTATTGTGGCTGTATCCTCTGGTGAGAGGGCTTCTTTTTTTTGAAGAATTTCTGTTGGGATTGCAACGTTTCCCAAGTCGCACAGAGGCGCTGCCAATTCTATTGTTTCAATATAGGAATTGGAAATTAAATGCCCAAATTCCGCTGATAACTGCATTGCTTCTGCCAGTACCCGGCAGTTATAGCTGAGACGATCCATATGGTTTTCATCATAACAGGCGTTTTCCCTTGCTACACGAATCAGTGCATATAAAACATTTTTCTTTTCCATTTCCAACTGGCGGAGCTGCTCGCTGACAGAAGCCTGCAACAGGCGGTTCATTTCCTGAAGCTGTGTACTTGCATCATGCAGCTTCAGATGGAGCTTTAACCTTGCTTTTACGACCTCCGGGATAAATGGCTTGGTGATATAATCTTCACCGCCTATATTAAAGCCTTCTACCACATCAGAAGGGTCGTCAAAGGCAGAAATAAAGATAATAGGGATATCCTTTGTTTCTTCTTTTTCTTTCATTATTTTGCAAAATTCGTGCCCATTCATTTTCGGCATAGCGATATCCAGAATGACAAGGTCTGGATGGAGCCTGCTTACAATTTTTAGCGCCTGTAAGCCGTTTTCGGCTAAAATCGGCTGGTGTCCCATTTCCTGAATAATGTCTCGAAGGACGAAACGGTTCGTATCTACATCGTCTACAATCAGAACTTTTGCGGCGTCCTTTATCTTGTTATTTTCCTGAGCCATAATTTATCTCCTGATATATATTAAGTATTTTTTACTCTGAATAATCTGATCAGAGGCTAAATAGTTATTTTATAAAGAAAGATTACCATTATTTTGAGGTTATGGCAAGCAGTTTTGTGCTTTTGGAAGAAACTTTACCTTGCCTTAATTTTTTGGAAAAAGTAATGCATTTCTGTTTTTGTTGTGTTACTATTTAACGGAGATGACGAAAGGAGCAAAGTAAATGAAAACAAAACAATTAATTGGGATTATCATTACAGGTGTTGTCATAATCGCTGTGGGAATCACAGGTGTTGCATCAAATGTAATAGCAGGGAAGATGTTGGAAAAAACAACCAAGCAGACGAGTTCTATTTTGGAGGGGGTTTTTGATGAGGCAATGCAGAATCAGGTGACGCTTCCACAGGAGGAATTTATCGGAGTGCTGAATATTGTAGGAGAAATTGGAGAAAATTCTTCCAGTGTCTGGGGTTCATCTAACACATATAATCATCAGTTGTATATGAACTATGTTGACCAGATGGAACGTTCTGATCACAACAGAGGAATTCTTTTGTATGTAGATAGTCCCGGAGGGGGAGTTTACGAATCGGATGAATTATATCTGAAGCTGATGGAATATAAAGAAGTGACAAATCGTCCGGTTTGGGCATATTTTGCTTCTGAAGCGTGTTCTGGCGGATATTACATTTCCATGTCAGCAGATAAAATTTATGCCAACAGAAACTGTTGGACAGGTTCTATTGGTGTTATTATTTCACTGATGAACTGCAAGAAGCTGTATGATAAACTTGGAATCAAGGAAATTGACATTACCAGCGGGAAAAACAAGGCAATGGGTTCTTCTGGGCTTGATTTGACGGATGAGCAATATGATATTTTGCAGTCGCTAGTTGATGAGGCATATGACCAGTTTGTTGAGATTGTAAGTGATGGGCGCAGCATGGATGAAGAAACCGTTCGTTCCCTTGCAGATGGAAGGCTTTATTCTGCATTACAGGCAAAAGAAAAGAATATGATTGATGAGATTGGTTCTTTAGAAGATGAAAAGCTTGCAATGACGCAGGAAATAGGCTGTGATACGGATATTACATTTTTTACACCAGAAAATAGCGTGAACAGCTTTTTTAGCACTATTTTTGGGGCAGCAAAAGAGATTATGCCAAAATCAGAGATAGAGCTGGCAACAGATATTGTGGAAAACAAAGGAAATGGGGTGCTGAAATATTATGCAAAATAATACAGACCAACAGGTATATGCCGGTTTCTTTGTACGCTTGGCGGCGTATTTTATTGATTGTGTGATTGTAGGGGCAGCATTGTTAGTAGTCAGGTTTCCGATGTGGATTTTGTCATTTAGTGGAGTAACCAGATTTTTATACGAAGATTTTATTTTTAAATATTCTGTATACGACATAGTTCTATATTTGTTAAAAGTAACATATTTTGTTTTGCTGACTTATTTTACAGGTTCAACTTTAGGGAAAAAGCTGCTGCAGATTCAGGTGGTCAGTGCGGAAAACCGTAAGCTGACATTTTTTGAAATTGTATTTCGGGAAAGTGTTGGAAGATTTTTGTCGGCTCTGATTATTTATATTGGTTACTTTATGATTGGTGCAGACAAGAATAAGCGGGGCCTGCATGATATTTTAAGTGATACCTGTGTTGTGTATCATCACCAGAAAACAGTAGCGGTACCTACGCCTGTCACATATAATAATATACCGTATGCGGTGCAGGTGCCGCCGTATCAGGCAGGGGCAGCACAACAGAATCCTTATGTACAGCCGATGAATCGTACAGGCATGCCGCCACAGCCAAATGTTCCACCGCAGCCGCTACAACAGAACAGGCAGGGTTATCAGCAGACGCCGCCATTGGAAGAAGGCTATCGGAGAACGGATCCACAGCCTCCGGCAGAAGAGGAAGGGTATCAGAAAGCGCCGCAGCAAGAAACTTCCGAAGAGAAGGATTCCTTTAAAACAAACAATTAGAAAATGTTTTGAGGGAGTCAAAATCTTTAATTTGCAAAGGATGGGGAACTGTTAATTGTTGGCAGTTTTTGTGAAAGATGTCTGAAAAATCAAAAAAGCAGGGTTTGAAAGACTTCTTTTCGTTTTATGAAAAATGAATAAAAGCGAATTATCTGTAAAGAATAGTAACAGATGATATCGTAGCACTCCGATAGAATCGGGGTGCTTTTTCTTTTTTATTATAAACGAATGGAGGACAACAAGTATGTTTGAAGAGAAGGAAACATTTTGGAAGAAAAAAGGTTTTTATGTATCAGCATGTGTTTTGCTGGTGGGAGTTATGGCAGTAAGTGCCATTACTTACCGAAAATGGAATACAGTCTCGGACAGCAATGGCAAAATAATGGCAAACATTGCGACAGAAATGCCGGCTGCGACACCAGCGATAACGGCAGCGCCAGAACCCTCTGCGACACCAGAACAGAAAGCAGCACAGGTAAATGCGCCAGTCACGAAAAATGATACATCGGCTAAGAAAAAGAGCACAAAAAAAGAACAGAAAGCAGCAAAGGCAGTAAAGAAAACAGAATCAGCGCAGAGAAAAGCATCAACACAGACGGATAAAAAAGCAGAACCAGCTTCCGTGGCGGCACAGACAAAACTTTCTTTTAATGAAGAAGCGGGACTGCTCTGGCCGGTAAAAGGAGATATCCTTTTAAAATATAGTATGAGTAACAGTGTTTATTTTAAAACACTTGCGCAATATAAATGTAATCCAGGAGTGGTAATTTCTGCTAAGGCAGGGACAGAAGTAAAAGCTGCCGCTGACTGTCAGATTACAACGATTAAACAGGATGATGAACTTGGTACAGTTGTAACAACGGATATCGGAGATAATTATACCGTTTCTTATGGACAGTTGGATAATGTATCGGTCAATAAAGGTGATGTGTTAAAAGAAGGAGATGTGATTGGAACAGTTGCAAAACCGACAAAATATTATACAGAAGAGGGAAGTAATCTGTTTTTCCAGGTAGAAAATGGAAAAGAAACGGTAGACCCAATGCTTTTGCTGCGGTAATTTCTGAATAAAATGAAATGCCTTGATGATCTGAAGTGCGTATATCGCCTCGGAGAATCAGGGTATTTTTTATGCAATAGGAAATTCGGGCAAGTAAAATGTGATGATTTATTTATAGTTCCTAACAGTTCTTAAGTATATCGTTCTTAGAAAAGAGTGTAGAAGAAGGGAAAGCAGTCCTGTTAGCAGGACAAAACTGTATGACAAAATAACTGCTCCAGCTAGTTTTATAAGATTTAATGTTCCCGTTTCATGGAGGTTGTAGATAAATTTTCCACGAATGGCTCCATATATAACATCCAATAATAAATAGAAAATAACCCAAACAGGGATGAACAGCAAGGATTTCCAATGGCTGATTTTTTCTACAAAAATGACGTTGTAACATAAAAATAATACAGGATTTACCACATGTAGAAAGAAGAATTCACCCTCAAAATGTATCTGGTAGATTCCTGACAAACCAATGAGACATATAATGAAGACAAGCATAATCATAACAAGGCTTATATGATATGCAATATTTGGAAAGGCTTTTCTGTTTCTGAAAAGTTTAAGAGCTGTTAATAGCAATAGAATGCTGATACCAAAGTTGGCTAGAAATGTAAATTCTATTATATCCTGTGGCGTTGGAATGTATTCCATTAAAACAGTTATGAAAAAAATGGCGGACAAAAATAAACTGCACCATGCCCTTATTCTGTTTTGCATTATCTTTCTCCTATCCTGTTTCTCTGATTATTCAGTTTCTTATTTTTGGATAGTATGCCCAATATTGTGTTTAGCGATTCGATGAGGGAATGTGCAATTGTAGATACTGCAAATAAAATGGGAAATGTTACATTGGTACGATATAAAGATATTTTAGAAAATATAGAAAACGAATTTTCCCCCAATAGCACCACTCAAAAATCAGTTACATAGCCCGCTATGTGCCTGATTTTCGGGCGGCACTCTCAAAACATAGTGTTGAGGAATATTAGATTTTATAACTTTTTTGTATAGGCAGGATTGATACGGTAATCTGTGTAATTTGCATTATAATTTTCACTAAAACTTTTGGATTCTGCAAACAGCGGGTCATAAAGCTTTCCATCAATATCAACCCAGGCGTGTCCCGTATCGGAGCAGATTTTTACATTCTCGTATCCGCAGGTTTTTGCCAGATAAGCAAATGCACAGGCTTCTGATGCACAGCATCCGCTATGTGTTTTGAAAATATCATTTGCAAAGACAACGTCCCAATCTTTTGGGTGGCTTGCTTTTGCTGCTTTCATGGTGCGGAACCTTTTATATGGGAATTTTTTCATCCAAAGAAAGCATTTGTAAAGTTTTTGTGATTTGTTGTCAATTGGTTTTGATACAGCATTCATAACTTTCTGTGCATCCAGATAGACATTTATAATTGCTATGTTTTGCTTTGTTTCTGCTGCGATTCCTTCCTGGCCTATTTTAATTTTGTCAGCTTTCTTGTTATAGATTAGCTTGCCGGACTTACGGTCAAAGAAATAGTAATGTCCTTGTATTTTTTTCCAACCAAGAGAAATTTTTCCTTTTTTATTTGCATAATAGAGGTTTTTTCCTTTGCCAAAAAACTGTCCTTTTACTTTCTTGCCGTCCTGTTTTTTGAAATATTTAATGCCGTTCTTTTTTACGAAGGAGCCTTTAAGTATTTCAACTGTTTTTTGGCTTTTCCCAATTTGGATGGTAATCCCTTTTTCTTTTGTGTTATTTTTATTATCCTCTTTCCCATCAGTATTGACTTTTTTATCGATGTCCTTATCAATTTCCTCTTTTTTGTCGGTATCGATGCTATCATCGGTATTGCCTTTCTTGCCTGTATCAGGATTCACTCTGGTGTTGGCCATAGCATATGCCTGATATGGAGTTGTGATTGCCTGTGTTGATAGTACAATAGCCGTGCATAGCAGTATTGTTCTGCAAAAAAGTGTCTTTTTCATAATGTATCCTTTCTGTTCCGTCTGTGGCAGGAAGTTTCTTATGATTGTTTTTCTGCCTCATTTAACTTATGGATTGTATTCTGAATATCTTCATCACGCAATTCGTTTCCGCTAAAGGATAAAATAGAGTGGAGCGGTGTGCTGGCATACATGGCTTTCTGGAGTTCTACAGAGCATACGTCCATTGTGTCTTCTGTGCTCTCGCTTATTGTGCCAAAGCCGCTTTTTTCTAACAGTTCATCCAACAGTTCTGGTTTTTTGGAAAACAATTCCACATCTTCACAGGTAGTGATATCTTCCGCATGAAATGGCAGGTGTTTTGTCCCACTAATCTGAACTGGTGCGTCAAGACGGATATCACGTGAGGAAGCGCCAATCAAAATATGATAGAGGCCGCTTTCCACAAACCAGTCTTTAGCGGTTTCATTGTAATAGGCAAAGGAACGGTAATTTAAGGTGAAGGAAATTGTTTTTGTCTCACCTGGCTGCAGGGAAACTTTAGCGAAATCTTTTAACTCTTTTTCTGGTCTGTTTTCTATACCAATAAAGTTTTTTACATAGAGTTGTACAATTTCTTTTCCAGAAACATTCCCAGTATTTGTAACATCAACAAATATAGTGATTTGGTCAGTGTCAAGAGCTGGGGTGGCAGCAAGTTCCTGCGGCTTTCCGTTCACTTCCGATTTCAGATTGCTGTATTCAAAGGTCGTATAACTAAGTCCATAGCCAAATGGGAATAGGACATCCATTTTCCTTTTATCATAATAACGATAGCCGATAAAGATCCCTTCATTATAACAAACTTTGCTGCGGTTTCCCGGAAAATTTAGGAAAGAAGGGTTGTCTTCTAAACGACATGGGAAAGTTTCCGCAAGTTTTCCCGAAGGGTTAGTGCGTCCTGTTAGCAAATCGACGGCAGCAGCACCGCTTGCCTGTCCGGCAAGATACATTTCAAGTACCGCATTTACTTTATTAAGCCATGGCATGCTAATTGGAGAACCATTATGAAGTACAACGACAACATTTTTCTGAACTTCACAAATACAGTCAATCAGATGATTTTGGCAGTTTGGCATATTCAAATGAGTTCGGTCATAGCCTTCGCTTTCAAAAGTATCAGGTAGCCCGGCAAAAATAATAGCAACATCAGCATTTTTAGCAGCCTCTACTGCTTCTGGTAACAGATTTTTGTCTATCTGATCCTCTTTGGTCAGATAGCCTTGCGCATAAGTGATATCATAGCTGTCCAGTGTTTTAAAAGCTTCTAAGGCAGAGGTTACTTTTGAACAGTTGATGTGGCTTGAACCGCCTCCTTGTATACGTGGTGTTTGTGCAAATTCCCCAATTAAAGCAATTTTATGTTCAGAATGAAGTGGGAGAATGCCATCGTTTTTCAGGAGGACAGCAGATTCTGCGGCGGTCTTCTGAGCCAGAGAATGATGCGCTTCCTTATCATAAGAAGGTGTTGGTTCTGGTTTCTTTGAGATATACTTGTTTACGAGGTTTAGAATACGGCGGACGGTCTGGTTAAGAACAGCTTCATCTAGTGTTTTGTCCTTTACAGCTTCTACAATTTGACGGTCTCTTTCTCCATGGCTATCCGGCATTTCAAGGTCAAGACCAGCTTTTAAAGCAGGAATCCGTTGATTCATCGCACCCCAGTCCGTTACAACAAGTCCTTCAAATCCCCATTCTTCCCGTAAGACATCATTTAGGAGCCATTTATTTTCGCAGGAATATATGCCGTTAATACGATTATAGCTGCACATGATAGTCCACGGCTGTGCCTCTTTTACTACCTTTTCAAATGCAGCCAGATAGATTTCACGCAAGGTGCGTTCATCCATTTCTGAACTGATGCTCAGACGTCTCCACTCCTGGTTATTTGCGGCAAAATGCTTTAAACTTGTACCAACATTATGGCTCTGGACGCCTTTAACAAAAGATGCCCCAAGTTCGCCGGCAAGATAAGGGTCTTCTGAATAATATTCAAAATTTCTGCCACAGAGAGGAGAACGCTTCATATTAATGCCGGGACCCAGTAAAACAGCAATATCTTCTGCGACACACTCTTCTCCCAGTGCGTTTCCTACTGTATGCAGCAGTTCACGGTCAAAGGAACATGCCATAGCAGAGGCGGTCGGAAAGCAGATTGCTTTAATGCTTTCCGCAACACCCAGGTGGTCAACTTTTTCCTCCTGTTTGCGGAGACCGTGAGGCCCGTCTGATACCATAATAGAAGGCAGGCCAAGTTCTTCTACAGCGGCGGTATGCCAGAAATCAATACCAGAGCATAAGTCTGCTTTTTGCTCTAATGTCATTTTTGATAAAACAGTATTTACATCAAATTCTTTACCCATAAATCCTCCAATTATTCTTAAATAAAAAGTGCCATAAGTATTTTGAAATTTTAATTATCGTTACGTTTTGCTTCGGAAATGACTTCGTTAATAAGTTCAAGTGCTTTATCTTTATTATCACTTTCAAGTAATGCTTTAATAGAAAGTAACGGAGTTAAAAGTTCTAAACGTGTCATATAATCGCCTCCTTATGCTTATTTCAGTTAATTTAGTTCGATTGTATCATATATCAAAATGGATTTCTACCAAATTTCTTCTCCAATAAAAAAAGTGCTTGACATCCAAACCTTTTAATGGTAGGATGAAAAATGCACTATTGTGGCTGACTATACTTTTTTTTCCTTTCTGATTAATTATAACATAAGATTGTTTTTTTGAAAAGACTTTCTTTCAGATTTGAGGAGAAGTTGGTGACGGTAGTTACTATTCACGGCTAGTTTTTCGCATGATGTTTAGAATGGCCGTAAATAGTAACTGATGGTAAGTGCAAAAAAATGAAGGAGTGAAACATCGATGGAGAAAAACAGGATACATCCAATCGCAGTTAGTAATGGTGTGAGAATGAGTTATGCCCGTCAGCATGAGGTACTTCAGATGCCAAATCTGATTGAAGTGCAGACAGATTCTTACCAATGGTTCCTGGACGAGGGGCTAAAGGAGGTTTTTCGTGATATTTCGCCAATCGCTGACTTTGGTGGTCATCTTAGCCTTGAGTTTGTGGATTTTGAGTTATGCCGCAACGAGACGAAGTACGACATTGATCAGTGCAAGGAAAGAGATGCTACGTATGCTGCACCGTTAAAGGTAAAGGTAAGACTGCATAACAAAGAAACAGAAGAGATTAAAGAACACGAAATCTTTATGGGTGATCTGCCTTTGATGACAGCAACAGGTACTTTCGTAATTAATGGTGCAGAGCGTGTTATTGTAAGTCAGTTGGTTCGTTCACCAGGTATTTATTATGCCATTGGACATGACAAAATTGGTAAAGAATTGTATTCAGCGACCGTAATTCCAAACCGCGGTGCATGGCTTGAGTATGAGACAGATTCCAACGATGTATTTTCAGTCCGAGTAGATAGAAATAGAAAGGTGCCGATTACCGTATTTTTGCGTGCGCTTGGTCTTGGCACGAACGAGCAGATCCGGGAAGTGTTTGGCGATGAACCTAAAATTCTTGCAAGTATTGAAAAAGATACGACAGAAAATTATCAGGATGGTCTTTTGGAATTATATAAGAAGCTTCGTCCGGGTGAGCCGCTTTCCGTTGACAGCGCTGAAAATCTGTTAAATGGTATGTTCTTTGATCCAAAGAGATATGATTTGGCAAAGGTCGGCAGATATAAATATAATAAAAAGCTGCATTTTAAATATCGTATTACAGGCTGTAAACTTGCAGAAGATGTTATGCTGCAGACAACAGGTGAGATTTTAGAGGCAGGTACTCTGGTTACGGAAGAAATTGCTATACAGATTCAGAATGCAGCGGTTCCTTTTGTAATGGTAGAGAAAGAAGAAAAAGTTACAAAAGTTCTTTCTAATATGATGGTGGATTTGCGGGAATATCTTCCAGATGTCAATCCAAGGGATCTTGGTATAACGGAAAATGTCTACTATCCACTTTTGAAAGAAATTCTTGATGAAAATCAGGATAATGTAGAAGCTGTAAAAGAAATGATTATGGCTAATGTTTCTGAACTTGTACCAAAGCATATTACAAAAGAGGATATTTTTGCGTCTGTCAACTATAATATGCATCTGGAATATGAAATCGGAAATGATGACGATATTGATCATTTGGGAAACAGACGTATCCGTGCGGTAGGTGAGCTTTTGCAGAATCAGTACCGTATTGGGCTTTCCCGTATGGAAAGAGTTGTGCGTGAGAGAATGTCCACACAGGATATTACGACGATTACAGCACAGTCTTTGATAAATATTAAGCCGGTTACGGCAGCGGTAAAAGAGTTCTTCGGAAGCTCTCAGTTGTCTCAGTTTATGGATCAGAACAATCCACTTTCTGAATTGACGCATAAGAGACGTCTGTCTGCCCTGGGACCTGGTGGATTGTCAAGAGACCGTGCCGGATTTGAGGTGCGTGACGTACACTATACGCATTATGGGCGTATGTGTCCTGTAGAGACGCCGGAAGGACCAAACATTGGTCTGATTAACTCTTTGGCTTCCTATGCACGTATTAATGAGTATGGATTTATTGAAGCACCTTATCGGAAGGTGGATAAGAGCGAGCCGGACAATCCACGTGTAACAAATGAGGTGGTATATCTTTCTGCAGATGAAGAAGATCGTTTTATTGTTGCACAGGCGAATGAAAAATTGGATGAAGATGGTCATTTTGTTAATAAAAATGTATCCGGGCGCTACCGTGATGAAACTTCCGAGTTTGAGAAAAAGAAAATAGATTTGATGGACGTATCACCGAAGATGGTATTCTCGGTTGCGACGGCTATGATTCCGTTCCTTGAGAATGATGATGCAAACCGTGCGCTGATGGGTTCCAACATGCAGCGACAGGCAGTTCCGCTTCTTGTTACAGAAGCACCTGTTGTAGGTACGGGAATGGAGATGAAAGCGGCAGTTGACTCTGGTAACTGTGTAATTGCACAGGAGGATGGCATTGTTGAACGTGTCGCTTCTAATGAAATTGTTGTAAAACCTGAAATTGGTGACCGTCACAGATATAAGCTTGCAAAATTCCAGCGCAGTAATCAGGGTACCAGTATGAATCACCGTCCTGCTGTTACAAAAGGAGACAAAGTCAGGGCCGGACAGGTTATCGCTGATGGGCCTTCTACCTGTGGCGGAGAGATTGCGCTTGGAAAGAATCCTCTGATTGGATTTATGACATGGGAAGGTTATAACTATGAGGATGCGGTTCTTTTGAGCGAGAGACTGGTGCAGGAAGATGTTTACACATCTGTTCATATCAATGAATATGAGGCAGAGGCGAGAGATACAAAGCTTGGTGCGGAGGAAATTACACGTGATGTACCAGGGGTTGGCGATGATGCGTTAAAAGACCTGGACGAAAGAGGGATTATCCGTATTGGCGCAGAAGTCCGTGCTGGTGATATTTTAGTTGGAAAGGTTACTCCGAAAGGAGAAACGGAGCTTACAGCGGAAGAAAGACTTCTTCGTGCTATTTTTGGTGAAAAAGCCAGAGAAGTTCGTGATACTTCCTTGAAAGTTCCTCATGGTGAATTTGGTGTCATTGTAGATGCCAAGGTATTTACAAGGGAAAATGGAGATGAGCTTGCCCCAGGTGTAAATCAGACGGTGCGCATTTATATTGCCCAGAAACGTAAGATTCAGGTCGGAGATAAGATGGCCGGCCGTCATGGTAATAAGGGTGTCGTTTCCAGAGTGCTTCCAGTGGAAGATATGCCATTTCTTCCAAATGGACGTCCGCTGGATATCGTACTGAATCCTCTGGGTGTGCCTTCACGTATGAATATCGGTCAGGTTCTGGAGATTCATTTGAGCCTTGCTGCGAAGGCGCTTGGCTTTAATGTAGGTACTCCTGTATTTGATGGAGCAAATGAGTACGATATTATGGATACCCTGGAGCTTGCCAACGACTATGTAAATACTCCGCTCAATAAAGAGGAGCTTGAAGCGGCAAGGGCAGATGCCGAAGAAAAGGGAGATACTGAAGAAATTGAACGCTTAAAAGACATGGTTTCTTTTGAAGATAAATATAAAAATGTACTTTTGCCAGAAGTTTTAGATTACCTGATAGAAAATAAGGAATATAGAAAGGATTGGGCAGGTGTTCCGATTAACCGGGATGGAAAAGTGCGTCTCCGCGATGGCCGTACGGGTGAATTTTTCGATGGCGCAGTTACGGTTGGTTTCATGCATTACCTAAAACTCCATCATCTGGTGGATGATAAGATTCATGCCCGTTCAACAGGTCCTTATGGAATGGTAACACAGCAGCCTTTGGGTGGTAAAGCACAGTTTGGTGGACAGCGTTTTGGAGAGATGGAGGTTTGGGCGCTTGAGGCGTATGGCGCTGCCTATACCCTGCAGGAGATTCTTACTGTGAAATCCGATGATGTTGTTGGCCGTGTCAAGACATACGAGGCAATTATCAAGGGCGATAATATTGCAGAACCGGGTATCCCTGAGTCCTTTAAGGTACTTTTAAAGGAATTGCAGGCACTTGCTTTGGACGTTACAGTACTTGATGAAGCAGGAAATGAGATTCCGATGTCAGAAAGTGTAGAGGAAGGCAATGATGAAGAAATCAAGCCACTGATTGACGGTGATGACAATTTTGCTTTCAGAAACAGCGAATCCTTTGAAGAGGCAGGTTTTACAGAGGGAACTGTAGAAGAGCTTGAGGAAGCATCTTTCAGCGTTTTTGAAGAGTAAAAAGATCAATATAGAACATGCCCTTTTTGGGCAAGATGGAGGTTGCTATGGTAGAAACGAGTGCAAAGATTGAAAAAAGCATCACTTATGATGCCATTAAGATTGGTCTTGCTTCCCCGGAAAAAATCAGGGAGTGGTCACATGGCGAGGTAAAAAAGCCGGAGACAATTAATTATAGAACCTTAAAACCAGAAAAGGACGGACTTTACTGCGAAAAGATTTTCGGACCAAGTAAGGACTGGGAGTGCCATTGTGGTAAATATAAGAAGATTCGTTATAAAGGAGTTGTTTGTGACCGATGCGGTGTTGAGGTAACAAAGGCAAGTGTCCGCAGGGAACGTATGGGACATATAGAACTTGCTGCGCCTGTTTCCCATATCTGGTATTTTAAAGGAATTCCTAGCCGTATGGGACTGATTTTAGATGTTTCTCCGAGAAATTTGGAGAAGGTGCTTTATTTTGCTTCTTATATTGTTCTGGAAACACAAGACGGAACTGGTTTGTCACAGAAGCAGATTCTTTCTGAGTTAGAATATCAGGAGGCAAAGAAGAAATATGGTGATATGTTCCGTGCCGGAATGGGTGCGGAGTCCATTATGGAGCTTCTGATGAGCATTGATTTAGAAGAAGAAGCTGTTGAGTTAAAGACAGAGTTGAAAAACTCTTCTGGACAGAAAAGAGCCAGAATTATTAAAAGATTAGAAGTAATCGAAGCATTTCGTGAATCAGAGAATAAGCCGGAGTGGATGATTCTAACTGTTATTCCGGTAATTCCTCCTGATCTGCGCCCAATGGTACAGTTAGACGGAGGCCGTTTTGCTACTTCTGATTTAAATGATTTGTACCGCCGTATTATTAATAGAAATAACCGATTAAAAAGACTTCTGGAATTGGGTGCACCAGATATCATTATCCGCAACGAAAAAAGAATGCTTCAGGAAGCAGTTGATGCGTTAATCGACAATGGACGCCGTGGCCGTCCTGTAACGGGACCTGGTAACCGTGCTTTAAAATCCTTGTCCGATATGTTAAAGGGAAAGCAGGGGCGTTTCCGCCAGAACTTATTAGGAAAGCGTGTTGACTATTCTGGACGTTCTGTTATCGTTGTAGGGCCGGAACTGAAAATTTATCAGTGTGGCCTTCCGAAGGAAATGGCAATTGAGCTGTTTAAGCCATTTGTTCTGAAAGAGCTTGTTTCAGATGGAACAGCGCATAATATCAAACAGGCAAAGAAGATGGTAGAGAAGCTTCAGACAGAGGTTTGGGATGTTTTAGAAGATGTAATCCGTGAGCATCCAGTTATGTTAAACCGTGCCCCTACCCTTCACAGACTGGGTATTCAGGCATTTGAGCCAACACTTGTAGAAGGTAAGGCAATTAAGCTGCATCCATTGGTATGTACTGCGTTTAATGCCGATTTTGATGGTGACCAGATGGCTGTGCATCTGCCTCTTTCTGTGGAAGCACAGGCAGAATGCCGTTTCCTGTTGTTGTCACCAAACAACCTGTTAAAGCCTTCTGATGGAGGTGTGGTTGCCGTTCCTTCTCAGGATATGGTGCTGGGGATTTATTACCTGACGCAGGAACGGCCGGGTGCATTGGGCGAAGGCAAGTTTTTCAAGTCGGTAAATGAAGCAATTACCGCTTATGAAAATGGAGAGCTGACTCTTCATGCTAAGATTAACGTTCGCAGAAGCGGCCTTAATAGTAAAGGTGAAGTTATAACTGGAAATGTAGATTCCACTTTAGGGCGATTTATATTTAATGAAATTCTTCCACAGGATCTGGGTTTTGTAGATCGTTCTAAGGAAGAGAACCTTCTTGTGCCAGAAGTTGATTTTCATGTTGGAAAGAAGCAGTTAAAGCAGATTTTGGAAAAATGCATTAATGCACATGGAGCTACTGGGACTGCTGAAACAATGGATAACATTAAGGCATTGGGGTATAAGTACTCTACACGTGCTGCCATGACGGTATCTATTTCTGATATGACTGTACCAAAGGCAAAAAAGACAATTTTATCAGATGCAGAGAAAACAGTAGAAACAATTACCCGTAAATTCCGTCGTGGATTATTGACAGAGGAAGAGCGTTATAAGGCGGTAATTAACACATGGAAGATTGCCGATGACCAGATTACGGAGGCTCTGCTTACTGGTTTGGATAAGTATAATAACATCTTTATGATGGCGGATTCTGGTGCGCGTGGTTCTGACAAGCAGATTAAGCAGCTTGCCGGAATGCGTGGCCTGATGGCAGATACCTCAGGGCGTACTATCGAGCTTCCTATTAAATCAAACTTCCGTGAAGGGCTTGACGTACTGGAATACTTTATTTCGGCGCATGGTGCCCGTAAAGGTCTTTCTGATACAGCGCTTCGTACGGCCGATTCCGGATATCTGACGCGTCGTCTTGTTGACGTGTCACAGGAATTGATTATCCGTGAGGTAGACTGCTGTGCAGATAAGGATTTTATTCCAGGCATGGAGATTAAAGGTTTCATGGATGGAAGAGAGATGATTGAATCTCTGGAAGAGCGTATTACTGGACGCTTTGCGTGTGAAAGCATTTATGATGACGAAGGTGATTTAATTGTAAAAGAAAATCATATGATTACACCAAAGCGTGCTGCCCGTATTGTGAATACAAAGGCAGTTATGGACGCCGGGAATGATGCGAAAATTAAAATCCGTACGATTTTAACCTGTAAATCGCATATAGGTGTCTGTGCAAAATGTTATGGTGCAAATATGGCGACCGGAGAGCCAGTACAGGTAGGGGAGGCTGTCGGAATTATTGCCGCACAGTCCATTGGTGAGCCGGGTACACAGCTTACCATGCGTACCTTCCATACAGGTGGTGTTGCCGGTGACGATATCACACAGGGTCTTCCTCGTGTCGAGGAGCTCTTTGAGGCACGTAAGCCAAAAGGACTCGCTATTATTGCAGAGTTTGGCGGAACGGTTGCCGTGAAAGATACCAAGAAAAAACGTGAAGTTATCGTTACTAATAGAGAAACTGGTGAGCAGAAGGCATACCTGATTCCATATGGTTCCCGTATCAAGGTGTTGGAAGGTCAGGAGCTTGAAGCTGGCGATGAATTAACAGAGGGTAGTGTAAATCCACATGATATTCTTGCAATCAAGGGAGTGCGTGCGGTACAGGATTATATGATTGGTGAAGTACAGCGTGTATACCGTCTGCAGGGTGTGGATATTAACGATAAGCATATTGAAGTTATCGTCCGCCAGATGTTAAAGAAAATCCGTATTGAAAACAATGGAGATTCTTCCTTCTTGCCAGGGGTTATGGTGGATGCATTAGAATACGAAGATGCTGTTGCAAAGATGAAAGAGGAAGGGAAAGAGCCGCCAGAGGGCAAGCAGGTCATGCTTGGTATTACAAAAGCAGCGCTTGCTACGAATTCTTTCTTATCGGCTGCATCTTTCCAGGAAACCACAAAAGTTCTTACAGATGCCGCAATCAAGGGCAAAATCGATCCATTGGTAGGATTGAAGGAAAATGTTATTATTGGTAAACTGATTCCGGCTGGAACCGGTATGAAGTGTTACCGCTCCGTAAAGCTTGATACTGATGAGGCGGCAGAAGAGTTTCTGCAGAAGCGGGAGGCAGCTATGAGCGGTGAATTTATCTTTGAAGAAGATGAAGCTTTATCACCTGTAGCATATGAAGAAATAGATGGGGAAGAAGTATATTCTACCTCTACAGAGGAATAAAAAGCTGTATTTTATAGGAAGACACCGGCAAGTGTATCATATTTTTGCCGGTGTCTTTTCTTATATATAAGTAGAAAGGCGTTATCAATGTAACGTATACAAGTTTTTTGATTACAACAACAAATCGTTTTTCAAACACGCTCTAGTACTGAACATCAAACATTCCTATATTATAGTTTGAGATGAAGTATATGTTGAGAATGAAGTTCAATTAGAAGATAAAGGTTAGTATTCACGGCTGGTTTTAGAAAATAGTCAAACGAGTTGTGCTTGCACATGAGAGAGTGACAGATAAAGAGGTTTTGAGGTGTTATTTTTCTGGTTAATGCTTGCATAGGTTGCAGGAAAAGGCAATGGAAAAGGTCAGTCCCCTCTGTTTTTGGGTGTTTGACAAAGGATTGTGCCCAAAATAACACAGTTTTGCCACAGTTTCCGGGGGTTTTTAAGGGATTTTATGGTTTTTTCAAAATTTTTTTGTGATAAAAATAGGGCAATTATACAGCACAATTACCGATGAACGAGAAATGGAATCACTGGTTTTTGTGAAAAATTGCGGATTTTTTGGTTAAAAATGTGTCAAAAAGTAATAATTGACAATGGAATCGGGAAAACTTGAAAAAAAACGGCATTGACAAAATACAACAAATGGTGTAACTTATTTACTATAAAAAAAATAAGGAGGCATAGCAATGAGGAAAAATGCAACAAAAATTGCTGCTTTAGCATTATCGTTGGCACTCACTGTAACAAGTGTGAATATCCCAACAAATGCATCAGCAGCATCAGTGAAGCTTAATAAGAAAAAAGCTACACTTTATGTAAGTGGTGCAAAAACAAAGAAAACCACCACATTAAAAGTAACTGGAACAAAGAAAAAAGTAACTTTTACTTCTAACAAGAAAGCTGTAGCAACAGTTAATAGTAAGGGTAAAGTTACAGCAAAGAAAGCAGGTAAGGCAAAAATTACTGCTAAAGTAGGTAAGAAGTCTTATAAGTGCACAATTACAGTTAAGAAAACATATAAGCCAGTAACTTCTTTAACTGTAAGCCCTAAGACAGTAACTTTAAATGTAGGCAAGACAAAGAAAATTACAGCAACAGTTAAGCCTGCAAAAGTAACTCAGAAGGGTGTTACTTATAAGTCAAACAAGACATCTGTGGCAACAGTTAGCGCAGCTGGTAAGATTACAGCTAAGAAGGCTGGTACAGCTAAGATTACTGTAACAACTAAGGGTGCTACAAAGACAAAGAGCAACAAGAAGGCCACTGTAGCAGTTACTGTTAAAAAGGCAGCTTCCACGCCTACAGATGCGCCAAGCACAAGCCCATCTGACACACCTTCTGACGCCCCAAGCACTAACCCGTCAGATACACCAAGTGATGCACCTACAGATGCACCTACAACTCTTGGCAAGATTACAGAGTTAAAGGCTACAAAGGCAACACAGTTAACAGCTACATTTGATTCGGCAGTCCCTGCTGATACAAAGATTGCGGTAACAAAGGCAGCTTCCGAAATCAAGGGTGAGTCTAAGATTGACGGCTCTACCGTTGTGTTCGATGCGGCAGCTAATTTAACCGCTGGCACTTATACGTTAACCGCAACTTTGGGAGAAACAAAAGTAAGTGCTGATGTTGAAGTTAAGGATTCCCATGTGGCAGAGATTAAGATTATCGGCAAGGAAGCCTTAACGGGCGAAAAGAAGATTAACACAGCAAGTGAAGGCGCCATAACGGTTAAGGAAGCTTATATCTATTATGATGTGCTGAACCAGTACGGCGAAAGCATCAGGAATTCAACAACCATCGACTGGACGACAAGTGTCGGCAATGAAAGCAAAAAAATTGACAAGTCTTTGGGCAAAATTACTGTACAGGGTGAGCAGGCTGCACTCAATTACGGTTCCCTGATTTATGTAACGGGTGTCCATACAGCTTCCGGCACGGTAGTGAACACAAGCATTCCAGTCGGCATGTCACAGGAAGTAGATACAATTGAATTTGCGGGCTTCATCAACAAAGACGACCGTACAAAGTTAGTTGATTCCCTGCCAGTAAACTTCCCGAACAATAAGTACCTGTTGGCATACCGTACGTTTGATCAGAACGGGAATCCGCTGGAGGTAACCGGAAAGGAAGTCACAGAATCAAAACTGACATTTATGAGTGACAATGTCCTTCTGATTGACCCATCTTCTTTCAAAGATAATGCGGAGTATGCTGGTCTCTGCACGGTTGACGGTACAGAGTACTCCACGGTTACTATTAACCCGGGCGAACAGGCAGGCAAGGGCGGAGAGGTAAACATTACGGCCATTGCAAACAAAACGGGTCAGAAAACTGTTAAAAACTATACCGTTGGTTCTGCAGGCCTGCTTCAGAGTCTTTCCCTTGACACACCGGCAGATGTGGTAGCAGACGGTGACCAGTGGGTGAAAATTCCATACACGGCCAAAGATACAGACGGAAAGAACATCACAAACTATGAAACTATTGTACGTTCTTCCAATGCATTGAATCTGACGGCTTCAGAAGGCACCCTCTGCATAATGGAAGAAAATGACGGTACGGCCGGCATATATTGGAGTGATGTTGATGGTAAAGCAACAGATTTTGGAAGCACTGCAACAGATAATGTTGACCGCAGCATTACACTGGGAACACTGGTAATCGGAGGTGACAGCAATATGATGATCCTTCCGGTATCCGATGCAAGACGCCCGGTGGCAGTCAAATCCATCGAGTTATATGATGCATATGGGAATGCCATTGCAGATGCCCTAGCGGATAAAGGCGAGGCAGATATCAGACTTATCGCCCCTTGGGATACTACAGGGGTCGTATATCTTGACCAGTACGGAAAAGAATTAAAAAATGGTAAGCACAAAGAGATTCTTGCTGCTTATTTTGGAAAAGAAGTTAAAGGATATCATCATGGCATTAAAGTAAAATCAGATAGCAATGGTTCCAATTTGCAGTTAACGGAAGCAGGTAGTGGGACAGTAGCTAAGGCAACAAGTGCTAATGGACTGGAAAAGGTATTTACCTATAACAAGAATGGAAGTCCAACGAATTTTAGCGACGCATTTCAGATAAAGCTTAAGGCTGATATGGGTATGGATGCGAAAGTAGCTGGCATAACGAAGGAAGTAAATGATGATAATAGTATAGACCCGAACGAAAAGCAGAAGAAAATCCGTGATAGAATCAAAGCACAAATAACAGAACTTTCAACTACACTTAAGTTTTCCATTGTAGAATGTGCTGCAAATAAAGGCCAGACTGACGTCAATAATTGGGACAATGTTGATAAAGAGAAGAATGTTGTCTATAAGGTTGTACCTGTCCATTGTCTATCAGGATATAGTATTACCAAACTTGGAAAGCAGGAAATCGAGACAGACTTGTCAAAGTATGCAAATTTTGTATCAGGTCAGTCAGCAGCTTCTTCAACCAGTGGTGCAGCAATCACAGAGGATGCAAAGGGTACTTTGGATGTGGTAGAGGGAAAAATTAATCCAGCAAAAGACGCCCAGATCAATGCATTTTCCGTAACAGGTAAGACAAAGGATGGAAAAACAGTTATAATTCCTGTTAGCTATTATAAAAATAACGTTACCAGTGGCAGTGCCTTTACTATTGATGTTAAGTCTGGATTAGGTAAGGGTGCAGTACTCAAAACAGTTAAACCTGGCATTTTAGACTGGAGCGATTTGTATGATGAAAATACAGCAAAGGGTACAAGGCGTGATTCTATTAAGAAATTAGAGCTTTGTATCAAAGCCCCTGGCTTAAGTGAAAAGGGAGAACCGGTCAGCCAGAAGGTTACCATTTCCGATGGAATGGGTGTGCCGTCTGAAATCCGCTTCTATATGGACAACTGGAGTTATGATGCAAAAGATATGACATTCTTAGCAAAGAATACTGTAATTGAACGTGATACTTTCTATGACGGCAACTCGAAATATTTGTATGGTCCGGATGGTTCTAGATTGACCATTTCACAATATGGCAAGTTCCAGGTTCATGTCCTTGACCAGTATGGAAAAGCAGCTACAGTTAAGGATAGAGATGGTGAGGAACTTGAAGGTCTAACTGAGGGCAGAGATCTGGGTGAGTATATAGAATACACCGTATCCGACATCAAAGAAAACACAGGTGATTTTGCACATCTGGCAAACAGCTTCAAGGTAGAACAGAACGGTTCCACATATAATAACTTAAAGATCACAGGTGCAGAGCTTGGTGACAAGTATACACTGACAGCAAGCATTCCGGGAACAAGCATTTCCAAGTCAATAGCAATTACAGTTGGCGCTGATACACAGGCACATATTGCAAAGAGTAGCATTGCTGGTCAGGATTCAGCAGCTGATGAGGAATTCCGTAAGGATACATTAGGCTACAAGAAATAATTTCTAAAGGAATCGGGATACACCGTAATACTAATGAGGAGTTCCACAGACTGTACAGTCTGTGGGATTCTTCTTTTTTAAGACCCATAAAAATACGGTATGCAGATATTTTTTATAGGCATTCTTAAAGAAGACACTCTATTATTTAAGAACAGAAAGGATATAAACCAAGTATGAAAAAACAGCATTATATAATTCCGGTACTATTGCTTTCTTCTCTTTTGTTATCCGGCTGCGGGAAAACCCAAAACGCTGTGGATAACGTTCCCTCCCCCAATACGGTAGACAGTACGACAGACAATACCGCCGGTCCTGCAGCGGACAATGCCCCTGACCCTGCGGAAACAAATAAAGCGGACACGGATGTACAGGACATGCCAACTGACCAGCCGCAGGAGACGCCGAAACCGCAAAAAGCCACCATCAGCCTAAAAGAGGACTACAGTGACACGGAACGCGCGGTTTCTGTCCTGGGGCTGCAGGAATATAAAAAGATAAAGACAGAAAAGTATACGGACAAAGCCTCCAAGGGGAAGAAATATCTCGTCCTTTTCCTAAAAATACGCAACATGGGAAATGAGAAGGACTATTTCAATGTCAATTACCTGACTGCGGAAGTGGACGGAAAGGAAACAGAGAACACGTTTCTTTTCAATGAGCCTGAGGGCTACCCAACAATTTTTGCAAATATTGGCGCAGGCGAAACCGCAGAGGGCTTTATCGTCTGGGAAGTGCCTGAGGACTGGAAAAAGATTAAAGTGACTTATAAAGGCTGGGAAGATATTGACGGGCTGACACTGGATGCAGACCTTTCCAGAAAAAATCTGAAAAAGCCAGGGCAGTACAATGGAAAAGACTGATTTTTCCATAAGAGGAAGCAGGGATGTGGCGGTGGCCGGAGTTTTTCAAGAAAGAGGGTTCATATTATGTTCTCCCCGCCTGTTGCAGCCTTGCAAATTTGTGGGAAATTGTTTTTCTACAGTCTGCTGCTAACCCGGTACCCCCTTTTTTATATCCAACAGTCTAAAGCCGCATGGCAGGACCGGCTTATACAAAAGATAAACTGTTCCTGTTATGCGGCTTTAGACTATTTATTGCCAGATGGTTCTCTCAAATTTCTTTCCAGAATTTCCCCATAAACATGGGCAGAATTAAACGGCAGATCTACTGCCCGGTCTGTATTATATTCCCCATTAAATCCTGTTGTTGAAGCTGCCTGGAAAAATGCATAGGCATTTCCAATGGTATTCTGGCCGAATCCTTTACCAGATTGGCCAACAAGCACCCTTGATGGCAGCCAATGTAATTAATCTTTTCCGTTTTTGTCTGTTACAATATCTGAATCAGCAATTGTACTTTCCACTACCATAGGTGCCGTGCTAATAAATGTCAAAAATATGCATTGAGAATATTTTGTGGATTATCGTAATAAAAGCTGCTGTTATAGTCTTGTATTTTTTCACTGACAAAGGAATTATAGATCTGTATCAGCACTGTTACGGCGTCTGATTTATGGTTTCCCATAGCTCCAAGTATAAGTCTTTTATATATTTTTCCAATATCCCAGTAGGATGGCACAGCATATCTGGCAGCTGATACATTATCAAAATCGCCTTCACAAATACCTGCTTCCAGGATAAAATCATCACTAACTTTGTCAATATTATCACTATGGTAAATATCTGCCAAATCATATATTTTTTGTATTCGTTTCCTGCCAAGGGCATTCACTACTGTGGCCTGTAAACCAGGGAGTAGGTGAGAGGATTTAGGTAACTTGATAATAGGGCAAATAGGGGATAAAGGAAAAAGGTAAATTAGGTAAGGGGAAAGGTAATATTTTTATAGGGGGATATTTTTAAAAACTTCTTTTCTGCAATTTATTACTAATCTGCTGCTCTCTCTTTCTATCCAACAGCATAAAGCCACATAACAGGAACAGCTTATACAAAAGATAAACTGTTCTTGCTATATGGCTTTATGCTGTTTATTGTCTGATAGTCCTCTCAAATTTTTTTCAGAGTATCCCAATAAACCTGGGCAGGAGCAAATGGCAGCCCTACTGCCT
>CANSYK010000048.1 GCA_947651225.1 uncultured bacterium
GTGGAGCTGACTGTCACTAATAGGTCGAGGGCTTAACCAGGAAAGAAGGGAATAGGAAGAAGGAAGTCTGGGTAAAAAAACAGTATGCAGTTTTGAAGGTACCAGGAATAAAAACTAAACCATTTGCATAAGATAGAAAGATAAGTGGGGAAGTAAAAGTTAGTCTTTGGAAAAAGATAATCCTCGATAGCTCAGTCGGTAGAGCGCGCGGCTGTTAACCGCGTTGTCGTAGGTTCGAGTCCTACTCGGGGAGTTAACAGAATAAATAATTTTATTATGGCTCCATGGTCAAGCGGTTAAGACATCGCCCTTTCACGGCGGTAACACGGGTTCAAATCCCGTTGGAGTCATTTTTATTTTTGGCGACTTAGCCAAGTGGTAAGGCACGGGACTGCAACTCCCTGATCACCGGTTCAAATCCGATAGTCGCCTTTGCATAACCCTCATATTTTATGGGGGTTATTTTCTTATGGAATAGAAAAATTGCTTGAAATATCAATGCAAAGTACGTGGAAAGGAACTTGAATGGGGCAGAGGGATTTTTTAGAATCGGTGGAACAATATTTTGGTTCTTCTAACTTAAAGCCAGAGCAATATTCTTCTTTGGGACTAGCGTATATTGGTGATGGTGTATACGATTTAATTATTCGGACGATTGTAATTGACTTAGGAAATGGTAAAGTAAAAAATTTTCACCGTCTGACTAGCAGTGTAGTAAAGGCAGAATCACAGGCAAAACTTGTGAAAGAGATTTTAGGGCTTTTGACAGAAGAAGAACTTGCAGTCTACCGACATGGACGAAATGCGAAAGCAGCTACTTCTGCAAAAAATGCGTCCATTATTGATTATCGTCTGGCAACGGGATTTGAAGCCCTACTTGGATATTTGTACTTAAAGCATCAGATGGACCGCTCGCTTTTTCTTGTAAAATATGGGTTGGAAAAGACGGGACAGCTTCCAACAAGATTATAGAAAAAAGGAGATTGGATATGCGATACGAGGAATTAACAATTGAAGGCAGAAATGCAGTAATTGAGGCGTTTCGTTCTGGCAAAACGATTGATAAAGTATTTCTTTTGGACGGCTGTCAGGATGGGCCGATTCGCACAATTTTGCGTGAGGCGAAAAAAGTAGATACAATTATTACTTTTGTAAAAAAAGAGCGGTTAGATCAGATGTCGGAAACAGGAAAACATCAGGGAGTAATTGCATTTTCTGCTGCTTATGAGTATGGAACTGTGGAGGAAATGTTAACAAAAGCAGATAAAAAAGGAGAAGCACCTTTTTTGATTCTTTTGGATAATATTGAAGATCCACATAATCTTGGTTCTATTGTGCGTACGGCGAATCAGGCGGGAGCACATGGAGTAATTATTCCAAAACGGCGGGCGGTTGGTCTTACAGCAACTGTAGCAAAGGCATCTGCAGGGGCAATTAATTATACGCCAGTAGCAAAGGTTACAAATTTGGCTCAGACAATGGAGGAACTAAAAAAACGGGGAATGTGGTTTGTCTGCGGTGATATGAAAGGAACGCCTATGTATCAATTGGATTTAAGAGGTCCTATTGGTGTTGTGATTGGAAGCGAAGGAGGCGGAGTAAGTCGCCTGGTAAAAGAAAAGTGTGATTTTTCTGCCAGTATTCCTATGTTTGGAGACATTGATTCTTTAAATGCTTCTGTTGCTATGGGAATTTTATCTTATGAAATTGTGCGCCAAAGACTACAAGGTTTGAAGTCTTAGTAGTGTATGAAAAAAGCATGGGAAGTGATTATTTTTACCACCTGTGGAGGCATATCAGTTTAGAAAAGTTAGTTGAGGTATCAGAATGGATGAAAAATTCCGTGCGATGGATGAATTGCATATTATTCAGGCAGCGCAGTCTGGTGATGGGGAGGCAATGACTTATTTGCTGGAGAAGTATAAAAGTATGGTACGTGCTTTGTCTCGGCCGCTATTTTTGATGGATGGCGATAAAGATGATCTTTTACAGGAAGGAATGATAGGCCTGTTCAAGGCAATTCGTACATATGATGCGGATAAGGGAACGGCTTTTGAAACATTTGCCAATTTGTGTATTTCCAGACAGTTATATTCGGCGATTAAAATGTCTAACCGTCAGAAAAATATTCCGCTTAATTCCTATATTTCCTTAGATACATCAGATGGTATCGAAGAGGGAGGCGACAATTTTTTTGAACTGAACCGTGCGTTGACAGTATGGCAGCAAAATCCAGAAGAAATTGTGATTGGTGAGGAAAATGCCAGAAGTATGAAACGCAGGTTGTACAGTCGTTTAAGCAAGATGGAGATGCAGGTTCTTTCTTTGTTTTTAAAAGGCTTGACATATCAGGAGATTGCAGGAAAGCTCGGAAAAACACCAAAGGCAATCGACAATGCGTTGCAGCGAATTAAATTAAAATTATTAAAACTTCAAAAAAGAAAACCCTGACAAATCAACATCTCTGCAATATGTCAAGGTTTTTCAGCTGTTAACGGGAATCGAACCCGTGACCTCCGCCTTACCAAGGCGACGCTCTACCGACTGAGCCATAACAGCAATCAACAATTGACATTATAGCCTAATTACAATGATATTTCAAGTCTTTTTTCAAAAAATTTGAGTAGTAACACGGAGTGAACAGTAACTAGTAAGATTACAATGCTGGTGTTGCCAGAATGGAATGGGGATAGTATAATGAGGAATGCGAAAGAAAGACAAATGGAAAAACACATGGTATAACAGAAGATGTTTAGAGATGTGTAGAAAGAGGAAGGATATGAGAACAAAAAGAAAAAGATTTATGGCATTTGTCATGTGTGCGGTTCTGCTGCTTTGCAGCATGTGCATATCAGGAACAGATGTTAATGCGGCAAATGACAGAACAACATTTACTGTAGGTTTTGATGCGGAATTTCCTCCATATGGTTATAAGGATGACAATGGAGAATATGTAGGTTTTGATTTGGATCTGGCACAGGAAGTTTGTAACCGCCGGGGCTGGACATTAAAGAAACAACCGATTGACTGGGATTCTAAAGATATGGAGCTTTCGTCAAATACAATTGACTGTATCTGGAATGGCTTTACAATGAATGGCATGGAAGACATGTATACTTGGACAGAGGCTTATGTGGACAATTCGCAGGTTATTTTAGTAAATCAAAACAGCGGTATTCAGAAGTTGTCAGATTTAGCAGGAAAAGTTGTTGTAGTACAGGCAGATTCGTCTGCTCTGGCAGCTTTTACTTCTGATGATGCGACACAAGAAAATAAGGAGCTTGCCGAGTCCTTTAGCCAGTTGCAGGAGGTAGCCGATTACAACAGTGCTGTGATGAATCTGGAATCTGGTGCTGTTGATGCAATCTGCCTGGATATTGGCGTGGCAAAATACCAGCAGGGAAATCATGATAGCCTGGTGATTCTGGATGAAACAGTATCTTCAGAGCAGTATGGTGTAGGGTTTCGCAAAGGAAATACTGAGCTGCGTGACCAGGTGCAGGAAACACTTTATGAAATGTTAGATGATGGTACTTTTGCAAAGATTGCTGAAAAATATGCAGATTATAATTTACCAGAGTGTATCTGTTTGTCAAGAGATACTCCGTCAGATGCCATGGAAGACGCAAGTGGAGATATTGAGAAATCAGACAGCGAGGATTCTTCCAGTACAACAGAGATTACAACGACAAAGTCAGCATCTAAAAGTAAGGGAAGCCTTGGAGCAGTGATGTTGCAGCTATTGGAGGGATTTGGAGCGACATTGGCAATTTTCTTTTTGACGCTGCTTTTTGCGATGCCGCTTGGACTTTTTATTGCTTTTGGGAGAATGTCAAGATTTCCTGTTGTGCAGTGGTTAATGAAAGTCTACATATCAATTATGCGTGGAACACCACTGATGCTGCAGCTTTTGGTAGTATTTTTCGGTCCATATTATGTTTTTCATATTAATCTGGCATCTTTTGGGCCACATTACCGTTTTATTGCTGTTATTATCGGATTTGCTTTGAACTATGCTGCTTATTTTGCTGAAATTTATCGTGCTGGAATAGAGAATATACCAGTTGGACAGAGGGAGGCCGCAAAACTTTTAGGATACAGCAGGACTCAGACATTTTGTAAAATTATTTTCCCGCAAATGATAAAAAGGGTATTGCCGCCAGTCACCAATGAGATTATCACACTGGTAAAAGATACTTCTCTGGCATTTGTGCTTGCCTATACAGAGATGTTTACTCTTGCAAAACAAATTGCGGCAAATCTGACCAATATTATGCCTCTGTTTGTGGCAGGTGTATTTTATTATATATTTAATTATATAGTGGCATATATTATGGAATGTGTGGAAAGGAAACTGAATTATTTTGAATAGGAGGTAACAATGGCTGATATACCAGTATTGGAAATGAAAAATGTACGAAAAAGTTTTGGGGATTTAGAGGTTTTAAAAGATATTTCTTTAAAAGTTATGGAAGGCGAGGTTGTATCAATTCTGGGACCTTCTGGTTCAGGGAAGTCAACGTTACTGCGCTGTGCGACTCAGCTTGAGAAAATGACTTCAGGAGAGCTTTCTTATATGGGAGTGACTGACCCAAAGGAAATGATAAAATATTATGGAATGGTTTTTCAGAACTTTAATCTTTTTCCGCACTATTCTGTATTAAAAAATATAACGGACGCACCGATTTCCACACAGAAACGGAACAAAAACGAGGTGGAGGCATTAGCACATTCTTTGTTAAAAAAGCTTGGGCTTGAAGGAAAAGAAGGAAATTATCCTGGACAGCTTTCTGGTGGACAGAAACAGCGTGTGGCAATTGCGCGCGCATTGGCAATGCAACCAAAGCTTCTTTTTTTTGATGAACCGACTTCTGCTCTAGATCCAGAATTAACGGCAGAGATTTTGAAAGTGCTTTTAGAGCTTGCAAAAGAGAAAATGACAATGGTGATTGTGACACATGAAATTGATTTTGCGCGCCATGTATCGGATAGGGTTATCTTTATTGATGGTGGTTTGATTGTAGAAGAAGGAAAGCCAGAGAATGTAATTGATAATCCTTCTAATGAAAGGACACAGAATTTTCTGAAAAAACTGCAGAGGGGATAAAAAAGAAAGGGGACAAATGAAGAAAGTAGAATGTAGCGTGGTATTTGGCAGCAAGATTGACAAAATCTGGAAATTTATAACAGATAATACAGAGTATAGCTGGCGGAGTGATTTGTCCAAAATTGCAGTAAGCGATGGGGGAAACCATTTTATAGAATATACAAAGGACGGGTATCAGACAGAGTTTACCGTTACTTTGAAAATTCCTCATGAGCGTTATGAGTTTGATATGAAAAACAGTAATATGACAGGCCATTGGACAGGAATTTTTACGAAGGTAAATGGGCGTGTAAAGATTACTTTTATTGAGGAGGTTGAGGTAAAAAAGGCTATTATGCGCCCTTTTGCCGGAATATATTTAAAAAAGCAGCAGAAGAGATATATTGAGGATTTGAAAAAGGTATTAGGGGAAGTGTAAGAAATATAAAATTTCATTGGCGCATGTTTTTCTTCATGCGCCAGTTTTTTTATTCATTGATTATTTCTGACAATGAAGCCAGCAGGGCTGGAAGTTTTTATGCTGGTTTCCCATTTGGCTCTTCCCACCGATTATATGTATATGACCATAATCTTTTATATAATTTTCCGTATATGGTTTTGTATTTATATCCGGTTTTATTAGCATACGGCTGTATATTTGGGGGTGCTGCTGAAGCAGTTTTAGTGATGTAAGTATTTGTGGGGTTTACTGTTATTGTTGTTAATAATGTGCTTAAGACTATAACAAATATTTTTTTCTTCATTTCTTTTTTGCCTCCTCTTTACTTTTATAGACTTGTAAATGTTTTAATTCTTCTCCTATATTTTCCATATGGTCTATTAGCCGATTGGGATATTCATAAAAATCATAGCCATTTTCTGTCTCAATAATATAGTAACGCTTTTTATCAATCGGCTCTGTATATCCAAAATCAGCAGGTGTCGGTTCAGAATGTGGCTGTAATACGAATGAATATGACAGCAGGAATATAGTTAGAATACATGCCAAAACGATTAAATTATATTTTCTTTTATTTTTATAATGATTTCCAAGTATCATTATAAAACGCTGCTTTAATTTTGCTTCTTCGGTCTCTTCTACAAAGCTACAGGAAAAAGCATTTGATATATTAGGTTGGTTGATATTCCCTATAACTTTTATAATTCTGGAAAGGTATTTTCTTTGCTGTGGCTGGGTTAATTTTGCACAGGCTGTTTTATCTGCATGCATTTCCAAGGCATGCGCTGTTTCTGGGGACAATTTTTTTAGTAAGGGATTCCACCAGAAGCAGATACAGATGCTTTCTGTAACCAGTTTAATGAAATGGTGCTTATGCCTATAATGTGCCATTTCGTGGATAAAAATGCCAAGCAGTTCTTCATCCTCAAAGTCGATATCGGGAAGGATAATAACAGGATGGATGCAGCCAACAATGGCGGGTGATTTGACAGCACTGTGAACTATGATTTTACGGATTTTTGGCTGGCTTTCTTTGTCGGCTGCCGGGAGAAAATTTAGTAAGTGCCAGAAGCGGTGGTAAGTCCTGATGCGTCTGGCGGCAATAATAACAGCTCCTGCAAACCATATGATGCCAAGAAGGAAAGCCGGGGATATATTTATGCAGCTGGAATCAAAAAGTGGTGTCACTAAGAAAGACTGTATCTGCGGCAAAATATTTTCCGATTCAATCACAACGGTATATGGCAACTCCAAGGGGAGGAACATCCGTAATATACAAAACAGTAACACAATAAGCAGCGGATAAATAGAAAAATATTGCAGCACTGACATCTGTTTCCGAAATATGGATATAAGTATTGCAAAAAAACTAACCCATACTACAGCAATTGTCAATGAAAAAATGGTAAAATACATGACTTGGCAGTTCACTCCTTTTTGTCATATGTCTTTATAATCTCCCGTAATGCTTCAAGGATTTCCTCTTTATTGGCAGAGGTATTTCCAAAGAGGGAGGATACCATGGAAGCATAGTCTGGCTTGCCGTTTTGATAGTATCTGCCAAACTGCATTGCAGCATATTCGTTTGCTGATAAAGTGGGGCGGAAGAGCCTTCCATATGCTTTGCCTAGTTTTGTGATAGCGTCAACCCGGATAGCATTCTTTTTTTCCAGATTGCGCAAGATGCTTTGGATAGAAGTCGCTGGCCAGTCTCGGTTTGGGATTCTATCCGCAATTTCTGAAGCGCTTAATGCATCTTTTGTGTCCCACAATACTTTCATTGCCAATTCTTCTTTTGGCAGTAAATAGAAGTATTCCTGATTTTTTTTTCGCATAAAGGGATGTGTCCTTTCTTTGTTTTCTCTATTATATAAGATTTTAGTACAATTTGTCAATTGTGAAAATAAATGCATATATGTGCATAAAAAGATTTTAAAATGTTGGATACTAAATTGACAAAATTTAAAATAAGTGTATAATAACAAATGATTTTAAAAAAGTAAAATTGATTTAATATTGGTTGACAGGGAGGTAGATAATTATGGTAAAAGGCAAAACAAAGCATCGGTTGGTTATTATATTACCAATTCTTATTTTAGCTGTGTTAGTAGTTTTTTACATTGTAAACAGGTTATGTTTTGCACATCAGAGTCTTTACGAAGAAAATTGGAATATGAAATTTCCAAGTAATATGAAAGTAGTGTATACAACTCATGGTGAAATAGGATTTCAAGGAGATGGAGTTCGTTACAGTGTGTTTAGGTGTGATGCTGGAACGGATGATTTTCTTAAAGATTTTAAAACGGGTAAAAGTAAGAATTTTGAAAAGGAATTTCAAGCGTTTATTATAGGAACAAAAGAATCAGCAGATGTATCGGCTATGGCAATTGATGTGCCAGATAAGCATTTACCGGATTGGACGGAGAACTATATGTGGAGGAAAATGGAGCAGCATGAACAGCTTGATTCTATATATATGGTTTTCAATCAAAAAACAAATGAGTTGTTCGTCTTAGAGAAGTCCGTTTGATTTCTGGTTTATTTTTAAAATATAATAGTGTTGATGCATTATGAATAGCACAATGTTAAAAACACCTGGATTATATCCAGGTGTTTTTAATTGTCGAGGTGTTGTCCTGGAGCGTGTTTGAAAATTCATTCCAGGAACTTTCGGTTCCTTACAATCTGCACTCTATGCTTTGCGCTATATTTGACTCAAATTTAGTCAATGTAGCCCGCTACACCTCCTAAATTTGAGCCAAATCTCCCACAAAGTGTGAAGCACATCTTGTAAAAAGCAATTTTCAAACACGCTCTAGAAAGTTTATAAAGAGATAAAAAGTATTTATGGATTCTTATCAGATGAAATAGATTTAATTCTGGGAAAACGAAATTTCTCAATAATTCAGGATTAAAGGTTCTAATAATCATCTATGCACACAGTATTTCCCAGAACTTCCCTTGTAACATAAAGGGAAAGATTATTCCGTGTGCTGACACTCCATTTTACAAGGGTAATGCAGCGGTTTTCGATTTCAATAGCGGTGATGCCTGCGGGGTGGACGCAGCTTCCGGTATTAAAGTAAGGGGAATTTTTTTCACCAACCATTGGGTAATGGGTATGGCCAGTAATCAGGATATGACTATTTTTTGTTGCCCAGGCGCTCAGGCGTTTTTCTGTTTTTCTCTTTTTTGTATGGTTTTTTGCCGCACTCGTAGGATCTGGAATTCCAAGACTTTCCAGTGGTTTCCATATATAGCGCACTAAAAAGCGTGATAGAACCCAAAAGGTACTGTTTAGGATATCTGCCTGATGACCGTGTGTCAGGTAGATGTCTTTTTTGTTTTGCGTATCCTGCAGGATAATTCCCGGATAAAAGGTGATGTTAGGATAGAGTTTAAGTTCGCATAGTTTGTTGCTGCAATAATATGAATTAAAATATTTTCTGGAAAAGGAAGGGTTCCTTTTGACAATATCATGGTTTCCATAAATGAAATACAAACGGTTTTGGGAATAATATCGGGAAAGCATTTCATAGCTGTGTGTATGTGTTTCTTTAATACTTTGAATAGAGCGGTTTTCCCAAAGTTCGTCACCATCTCCAAGCTCAAGGTAAGTAAAACCTCTTTGGTAGTAATATTTCAAGGCAGCAAGGTAGAGGTGTTCATTTTTTAAGAAATTATCGTTTGCCCTTCCTGTTCCACGGTGGCAGTCACTAAACAGAACATATCTGGAGTTTTGGCTTAAAGGGAGCAGGAGCGCTCCCTCGAATGATTTCTTAAGACGGGTATCACAACTCATGACGGCGTCTGTCCTTTCGGTGAAATTTTTGTTTACGATTTCTTTTCAGGCAAAGCATACGACGGCAAAAAGCGGGGAGAAAGAAATAAAGGTATAAAATTTTATCTAACATGCAGCAGAAATATCTGGTAATCCATTGAAAGAGTTTGCAGGAAATCCGGTTTTTCCACTGTACGAATAGCAGAAAGAAACATCTGCAGGCACAAGGCTGCCTGGTGTGCGTCAGGGAAAACGTAAAGGTAACTGTTAAATCGCAGATGGTTAAATTGCATATTTCGTAGCCTGTATGGAGCAGTCCGCCTAAGAATGCCTGAAGCATTTTTGAATTTGGAAAGGTAATAGAAATACACATGGAAAGGTTTTCCGGTTCGCAATATTTTCCGGTCTGAAATCCGGTAAGCCACCAGTGCTTATGGCTGGTGTGAAATAAAAGACTGCCTTTGTGATAAAGTGACAGGGAGATGGGAAGCATCTGGCTGTCAGGAACACTGTGAAAAAGTGTGTGTTCGTATTGTTCGGGAGACAAAATCGTATCAGAGCAGTAAATGCCGACTTCGCATCCAAGATTGATTCCGTATTGTCCTTTCCAGAACTCAATCATCCAGGTACGTTCCTGATAGGAAAAATAAATGGGTTCACAGTGAAAGACCATTCCAAATTTTGGGGCAGTTTTGTCATAAAGCGAGCAGTAGCCAAACTGCCGTTGCCATGCATCCTGTCGGGATGTGATAATTTCCTGTGAAGACTCATAGGAAAAGCCAAAGGGTTCTAAAATTTCATTGAGCTTTTCAATTTTTTCACAGGTATTCATTGCACAAATCCTGTGAATGATTTTCTTTTTCCGGCAATAGTTAAAAGGGAAAAAGAGAATACAAAGAAAAAGGAAAATTCCAAATAGCAGGTACATAATATTCAACCTCTTATGTGCTTTTTTTATCTTATGCAGTAATTTTCCCTAAGTGATAAGAAATTGCTTTTCAACTTGTATTTATGAAGAAATATTTTACACATGATGTTTAGTGTTTTCATACATATTAATACTATGTGTATTGGTGATTTCTGGATGTTCCTTATTGACTTGTTATCTCATTTATTATAACATACAAAAGAATAAAAAAATCGCCAGTGCGCTGTCTGGCAAAAAAGATTACGCAATAAATATTTTATTCATTTTAATTTGGAGTGATGTTGCGAATAAGAAATTTAACAGCGCAGAAAAGAGGGAAATTATGCCATTTATTAATTCGAAAGTCAGTGTAGCAATGAGTAAGGAAAAGAAGGATTCTGTTAAAGCAAAGCTTGGGGAAGTGATTTCGTTAATACCAGGAAAGTCAGAAGGGTGGCTGATGGTTGGATTTGAAGATTCTTATGATTTATATTTTAAGGGAAATCAGGATGGACCGACAGCTTTTGTAGAAGTAAAGGTTTATGGAAGCGCTTCACCAGATGTATTTTCCCGCTTGACAGGGGCGATTTGTGATATTTATCAGGAAGAGCTTGGAATTCCAAAAGATCGAATCTATGTGAAGTATGAAGAAGTAGAAAATTGGGGCTGGAATGGTTCTAATTTCTAAGGGAACACTATTATTTGAGCCGCAAAAGGTGCGGCATGGAGGAGTATTATGAAACAGTTACAGTCACAAATCCGCTCCATGGATCATAAAGGATATCCTGCATACAAGAGTCTGAAAGGGAAGTACCGTTTTGCTTCTTATGAATTGTGGATTGACCATGTACAGGGAGACCCGTTTGCGTCACCATCTAGTCTGCATGTGTCTATTTCAGGGAAAACTGCAGGGATTCCGGCAGAGTGTTATATGGAAAAACACCGGAGGATAGCCCTGGAGGATTTTTTGCTACGTGGATTTGCAAAAGGTGTGGAAAAAATCAGTTTTCAGGCGAAAGGTTCTGGAAAAAGTGGCCTGATTACAGCGAGCCGTCCTGGACAGGAGATTTTAGAGCGGAGTGCCTGTCAGGTGGGCTCTGAAAATGGAACTGTTTTATTTCGTTTTTCGGTAGGGTTTCCGGCAAGGGGGCGTTCCATTGATGCCCATGAGTTGGAAAAAATTTTATTTGTACTTTTGCCGCCAGTCGTAGAAAAGGCAGGGTTATATCAAAATCTGAATCAGAAAGCGTTACAACAGTCAATGGAACTTGCAGATGACCAGAAAGCAATCCGGGAGCAGCTTGCAGAAAAAGGACTTGTGGCATTTGTGGCAAACGGTTCTGTTTTGCCAAGAGAAAGTGGGATATCGGAACGGCCAATGAAAAATGCAGTAGTGTTTCAGTCTCCAGAATCATTGGAGATTGTCTTACAGCTTCCTCATCGTGGGGCGTGTGCTGGCATGGGAATCCCAAAGGGGATTACATTGATTGTCGGCGGTGGTTATCACGGAAAATCAACATTATTAAAAACACTGGAAAAATCTGTGTATCCGCATATTGCAGGAGATGGAAGAGAATATATTGCAACAGAGGAAACCGGCATGAAAATCCGTGCAGAGGATGGGCGGAGTGTCTATAAGGAGGATATCAGCCTTTTTATCCGGAATCTGCCGAATGGAAAGGATACTTCCTGCTTTTCTACATTGGATGCAAGTGGTTCTACTTCGCAGGCTGCCAATACAATAGAAGCAGTTGAGGCAGGTAGCAGGCTTCTTCTGATTGATGAAGATACAAGTGCAACGAATTTTATGATTCGTGATGAGTTGATGGAGTTAGTCATTGCCGCACAGCAGGAGCCGATTGTGCCATTTATTAAACGTGTACGCCAGCTTTATGAGGAGAAAGGGGTTTCTACCATTTTAGTGGCAGGAAGCTGTGGTGCATTTTTCCATGTTGCGGACACGGTAATTCAGATGGATCGTTATCTTCCAAAGGAGATTACACAGGAGGCAAAAAAGACTGCCGGGGCATTTCCTTTAAAGATGGAGCTGGAGACTGGAAAGTTGGAATTTGAAGAAGACAGAGAGGTGTTTTTGCTGCGTTCAGATGATAGAAATAAAATAAAGGTGACAGGGACAGATGGCTTTTTAATAAATAAAAAATCGGTTGACCTGCGGTATCTGGAGCAAATAACGGATGGGGAGCAGATGCTTGCGATTGCAAAGGCATTGGAATATTTAAGAAAAAAATATGGTGGAAAAACGATTGCCATGGAAAAACTACTGGATTCTGTGATGAATCTTTTAGAAAAGCATGGGATTTGTGCGTTGTCAGAAGGCAGTGTAGTGCCTAATATGGCAATGCCGCGCCGTCTGGAAATTGCAGGCTGCCTGAATCGTTTTATTGGCAGATAAGGTGTTGATAAATGATTTGAGCAAATACGCTCTGGGGCAGTATTCTGGACAGAGTAATGGTGGAGGAAACCTATGAGAAGAAAAGTAATGGCAGTAATGACTGCACTTGTATGTACCATATCAATTCTTTGCACTGGTGCAGTGGGAAAAGCGGACAGTATTCATGAAAAGGAACTGGAGAGTTATATTATTGAAGAAATGTCATCTGCCAATATTCCCGGAATGGGAATTTCTATCGTAAGCTCTGAGAAGGAGCTGTATTGTGCCGCATATGGAGCAGCGCAGGAAACAGAATCAGATTATGTTCTTGGCTCTCTTTCGAAATCTTTTACGGCAGCTGCTATTATGCATCTTCAGGAGGAAGATGAGCTGTCGCTGGAGGATACCGTTTCTGGCTATCTGCCAAAGTATAGTGCCGTTTCCGATGTGACAATTTCACAGCTTTTACATCAGACAAGCGGAATTTCGTCAGAAGAAAGAATGTCGAATTTACAGGGAAAGGGGCAAAAGGGCACATTTGAATATGCAAACGCAAATTATAACCTGTTAGGGGAGATTGTTGAGGCTGTTTCGGGATTAAGCTATGAAGAATATGTTTCAGATAATATTTTAGATCCTTTGGAAATGACTTCTACGTATTCTATGCGTACTGGTGCAGATTTAAGTGAGAAGCTGCTTACAGGTTATCAGAATTTTTTTGGGTTTCCTTTTCCGATAAAGCATCAGTATGATGAGGAGGATGACTGGATTCAGGTTCCATCAGGCTATATGATATCAGATGCAAAGGATATGGGAAAATATCTCCAGATGTACCTTAATAAAGGCGGGGGTATTTTGTCTTCTGAGAGTGTGTCTGCAATGCTCAATGAGGGAGTGGATATGTCTTCTGACCGTTCCATGGAGGATGAATTCTTTGAGGGAACAGCAAAATACGGTTTTGGCTGGATGGCGAAACAGGTGGATGGACAGGCCGTTTACTATCATTCCGGCAAAACAGAGGGGTTTACTACAGTGATGGTTCTTTTACCAGAACAGGATTTGGGGATTACGATGCTTTTTAATTCTATGGACTTTCTGGTAGGACAAAACCTGATTGAACAGTTAGAGGAGGGAATTGTTTCCCTTGAAATGGGAAATACACCAGAACAGATTGACAGCCATGCATATCTGATTCAGCATGGGATATTGGATGGTGTGATGCTTCTTCTTGTTATTTTATCATGGATGCCTGTTTTTCTGATGGGTATGTGGTGGAAAAGACGCTGTCAGAAACCTCTTTCGCCATTGGGGCTGGCAGCAGATGTTGTTATTCATATTGTGCTTCCAACAGCGCTTGCTGTTATTTTGCCGAATATTGTACCGATATTTATGGTCAAACGCTTTGTGCCGGATGTATACTATGTGCTTTGTGCAGTAATTGCATCCCTTTACTTTGGTGCATTTGTGAAGCTTATAGCAGGAGTTGTCCTGGCATTAAAGAAAAAGAAAGGAAATCTGCCAGAAGAAGAGGATAAGAAAGAAGAGAAGGAACAGGAAAAAACAGAGCTGAAAAAGCCGGAGCAGGAAGAGATAAAGAAAGAAGTGCCAGTGCAGGAAAAAACGGAGCAGAAAGAATCAGGGAAAAAGCTGTCAGAAAAGAAAGAACCAAGAGAGGAAAAGCCAAAGCAGGAAAGAACTGGAAACAGGGCGCCGGAACAGAAGAGAAAAGGCAATAAGAAAAAAAGGAAATAAAGTTCAGGGAAGAATAAATCTGTTGACTGATAAGATACCTGCAAAGCAGATATGGTAAATAGCCACAATCTGCTTTGCAGGTATTTTTATGGCATATGTTTTGGAATGGAAGATTGTAACAAATGTGGCGGTATGCTATTGTCCGGTGCTTCCAAGATACCAGAATCAACCCAAAATGCAAGAAAAAATGCTTTTTATACAGAATGCTTTGAAAAAAATCGTATTATAACATATATTTTAGGAAAGAAATACTGTAGTTATACTCTTTTTACTATTGCACTATAAGGGAGGAGATGAGGAATAGAGTTATTTTGGGATATTGTGTTCTGATTGATAAAGGAGGGATGTTGTGACAAAGGTACGAGGTTTACGGAAGATATTTTTATGAAGTGTTTACTTTATGCATATGTGTATTTGCTTTAGCAGCTGCGGTCTTGTGACAGAAGAAGGAATTGATAGTGGTTCTGATATTAAAAAACAACAGGATGTGGAGGGAAGCAGTTCTTTGTATGATGATAATTATTATTATGCTGCACCTAAGGCTGTTTTGAATGCAAAGGAGATAAAAGAGACAAAATGGGATTATGACATCAGGGAGACAGTAGAAAAGATTTTAGCAAATCAGAATAAAGAAGAATACGATGCCATGATGTCAATTATAAGTGTCAGTGTAGTAGGAGAAAATACGGAAGCTCCACAGAATGGAAAAAAATATTATATTTCTAAAACCCCTTTTTATTGCTGGGATGCGGAAAGAAATAGGGTGAGCGGCACCACTGCAACAGTTTTTGTCTTTTCGGCAGAATTTCGGGCAATTGGTTTTTGCGATTTGGTATTTGAGAGAGGAAAATATCAGACCTGCTCTTATGTTAAAGCTGATTCTGATGATGGATTGATGGAAAATTTAAAAGAAAAGCCACAATGTAAACATATTGCAATAATGAATGGGTATATAATGAATTTACTGGATGATAAAAATGTATTTTTGTATCCGAATGATAATCCTGTGGTAAAGATACAAGGTGATTATTATCATGCAATAGATTATGAAGAAATAGGGGTATCCTATGAAGAATTGGTTAACTTGAAGAATTTAATTGAAGTTATATTGTAGGGAGGAAAAAATTATGAAGAAAAGAATTATTTTTGTAGTTATTTTATTTTGTATGAATTTGTTTTTATTTTTAGATAAGGGCATTGCAACTGCTGCATCAGAGGAAAAAATATCAGTTATAGATTATATTCCAGAAGAAGGACAGAGGTATTTGAAGGATAATTATGTAAATATTTTGGAGTGTGCGGCAGAAGATGAGTTTTCTTTGGATGAGATATCTGATATTAGAATCGGCACACCATATGTAGAATTTGTTTTAGGAGAAGTTCAGGATTCGATTTATCATTATCCGCTTATTTAGACAATAAAGTAGTTTTTGTAGTTGATTTGGTGGAAACACAGACAGGGTACACCTTGGGAATTAGTAAGGAGCGTGTAGATATACTTAATGAAATTGGTTACTTGAATAATGAAATAGTTTTCTATTATTATCATAATCAGTTAGTAGCTGAAAATTCTGTAGAAAGAATTAATGTTGGTTATTCAGAGAAACCTGTAGCAATATGTGCTGCTGCAGAAGAAAATGATTTTTATAATAAATCATTTGAAGATAAGAAAAAGTTGATTTGTGAAAAAATAAGTGATTTTAAAGTATCTAAACCAGCTGAGGGATTTGATGATATGGTATTGGGAGGGAGTCTTACATTACATGTCCCTGCTGGTCAACATGGTTATGGCATGTGTTGGGCATGTTGTTACGGTGTTTGGTTATAGCACAAAAGGAAATGACAGGTATATAAAGGTATGGGATTCAGCTTTAAATAATGGCAATGGTCTTGAAAAAACTTGGGATTTTGATAAAGGGATTATTAGCACTTTAAGTGGAAAGTCATATTATTGGGAGGGGACTTTGTATAAAAAGAAATAGTGTAGTCTCGGAAAGTCCATAAAGAAATAAAAGAACATTATGCTATGTAAAAAATACAAAAAGGTGGAATAAAAAAATGGTTATTTTGGAGTTTTTGTCAAGCTGTTTTTGAAAAAAAGTCAAGGAATTTTTCAGGGAACAAGGACTTGTGAAGAGGGAAAATGTTACAAAATGAAAGTAAAAAATAGAGGTGAAAACGTGATTTGGAAAATTACTGAAGCCATATAAAATAAAGGCTTTGAGTTTCCGAGAACACACTAATGTACTGATAGGTTGTTACATATCAGTACATTAGTATTATTGTTTGATTAGAAATTTAATGAGTTGCCTTGCAGGCTTTTTTCCATGCTTGGCAATTACTGCAAATGTGGTGGTACATTTTTGTCTGGTGCTTTCAAGGTCAAAATTGTATGGAAGGTCATGCTGTTTTCATCAAAATATGTCTGCATATTGCCATGATATTTCTTTACAATACGCTGAATACTTTTCAGTCCATAGCCATGCCGAAGGTGGTTTTGCTTTGTTGTTGTAAGTTTTCCTGCTTTGTCAGAATATGGGTTTTGATAGCAGGAGTTTATCATCGTAAGCATGGTGAGGGTGGCATTTTCATTATAGGTGACACTCAAATCAATATAGGAATCTGATACTTTTGTTGCTGCCTCCACAGCATTATCCAGCAGATTGCAAAATAGTGCAGTCAGGTCATCATAGCTCATATATGTCAGAAGGCCTTTGCGGACGTCAGCACGTAATGTAATCTGCTTTTCATTACAGCTGCGGATATAACGGTAGAGAATCGCATTTAAAAGCTCATTGTCACATACGCTGACAGATTCCTGAAGGCTGGAGGAATGGATAAGCTGGTTGATATATGCATTAATTTTCTGCCGTTCATTCTGTTCGTTCAAGGTTGAGATAGAATGTAGGTGTTTTTTGATGTCGTGTATCAGAATTTTCTGTTCCTCATCCTGTTTTAACAGCATTTTATAATATTCTGCATTATCATATTCTTTTTGTAATTGCAATTGAAGTTCCATAAATTCATAATTCTTCTTTCTATTATTATCGTATATCCGGTAAATGAACAGATTGAGTAAAAGCAGTAAAATGGCGCTGATAGAAATCAGGCAGTCTAATATAAACGAAAGCTTTGTATTCAAATAGATAGCGATAAAAGTTATATTTATAAAAGATGAGATTAAAGGAATGATATCTAAAAAGATAATTCCTTTATCAGATGGTATATATTTTTCTTTCGTGCCATGAAGCAAACGAACGATAAAATGTAAAATAAAAAAGTAAATAAGCTTACTTAGGATAGTAAGAATGATAAAATTACGAAAATAAGTCTGTTCTGCATAATAACTGATAGAGGAATAGGATGTTATGCCCAATACAACTAATTCACTTAACCCCATAACTATAGTGATGATAGCAGAATGAAACAGTGCGGAGAGCCATTTGATATGGTATAGTGCTAATATGATTATAAAATTAGTAGTCAGGAAAGCAAATAAATTAATCCAGATATTTTCTAAAAGTGATATAAAAAATAAGATGGCATAAGCGTTAAATAGAAGGAGGTATTCTTTGGTTTTGGAATGTCTGGGATAAAATAATTCTGAGCAATATTGCTGCAGGATAAAAGCTTCTAATATATAAATGATAATGTAACAGATGGTATTTTCCAAAATCGTTCACCGTGTACTTTCTAAATAGAGTAAATATGCTTCTTTAAACTGTGTGTATTTTCTTCGTGTCAGATAGGCTTCTAATTGATTATTATGCAAATGGACCAGCGAATGGCTAAAGTCAGATACATACTCCAGGTTGACAATAAAGCTTTTATGCGTAGGAAAAAAGCAATGCATTGTCAGGGCTTCCGTCCAGTATTTCATATTATGTATGGACTCATAACTGCATTTTGTAGTATAGATGATTACTTTACGGGCATGAGATTCAATCAGGATGATTTCTGATGCAAATACGGTAAAGCAGCCTTCTTTTGTTTCTATTAGAATTTTCGTGACAGACGTATTGTAAAGTTGGATAGCGTCTCGCATATTTCGGAAAAGCCGCTGCTTTTCCAGAGGTTTGGAGAGATAGCGGAAAACATGAAAACGCATTGCTTCATCCAAATATTCTACATAAGAAGTGATAATAAATATAATAATATTTTTGTTTGTCTTTTTTAGTTCATTCCCTACAAAAATTCCACTAAGACCAGGCATTTCGATATCCAGAAATACAATATCTTTTGCGTTTTGGTCAGCAAGCAGCGACTCGCCATTAGGATAAATTACTATATCTGGTGATTTTAGTTTGCTTTTGCTGAAAAACTGCTGTAGGCAGGTTTTTAGCTGGTTGGCCGCCAGCAAATCATCATCGCAAATTAGAATTCTCATAATAGTCACCTCATTCAATTGCTTTGACATTATTATACTATTTTTATGGTTGAAAAGGCAAGCAGGGGATTAGACAAAATCAGCCCAAAATGCATGAAAAAAGGCTTTTTATGCAGATATCTTGAAAAAGCTTTTATAATGAAATATACTAAAAAAGTAAATGTTGTGATTATAGTACTTTTTACTATTGCATTATAAGGGAGGAGATGTGGAAAGGAGATAGTTATTTTGGGAGATTGTGTTCTAATTGGCAAAGGAGAATAAAAGTATGAAAAAAGAGATGCTAATATTAGCAGCGTGTATAATGTTTTTAACTGGATGTAGCGCACAGGCGGAGAAGGGTGCGGACAGCTCTTTTTCTTCAGAAGGACAGAGCGGGAGTTCTCCCGCAGAAGATGGTGCTATGGCTTTTTTGGGAGAGCTGGCAGAGGATACCGTGACGCCGGATGAAAAAGATTACAAGGAGTTGAAAAAGAAATATCCCGAATGGTTTGGCAAAGATGGCAAGATTGTTTATCCAGTCTTGCCAGGTTCTGACGAATGGAAGGAAGCATCAGGCGATCGGGGTACGAATACTTCATGTCAGATTCCGGAGGAAATTGTAAATGCTGTTGATACAAAAACTTTATTAGATGCGGTAGAAGAATATCCGTTGCTTTATGCATATGCACATAATGATAGTTATGCGGCAGGTCTGCAATATCTTGCGGAAACGTTTTATGGGATGAATGTCCTTTTGCGCCGTGAAGACGCATACCGTGTGGCAGCGGATTCCTATCTTAGCCGGCAGTTGGGCACATCGGATGAAAGTTCTGACGACTCTGGGATGCTTGAGCGGCTTCTTTTGGAAGAATTTCTGTTTTCACGAGAATATGCTTACCAGAAATTTAGTGAGGAAGAAAGGCAGAAGATTTTAGAAGCAGTTGAAAAAAATCATGATAAAGAACTGCAGTTGGCAGATGGATGGTTGAGATATCATTTTTATGATATGGCCGCTTATGGGGATAACCCATGGCAGGAGGGATTACCGTAAAAAAGGTGAGAATGGTAGTTTTTATACCCCTGAATGAAATAGAAAACGTACTAATGTGCTGATATGTTGTTTTATATCAGCACATTAGTGTTTGTTACGCTTAATCAGGAGTTCAACGAATTGCCTTGCAAGTTCAATGTCATCCTGGCTGCAGAGACGCAGACCGTCAACAATATCAAGTGGGACATTGTTCGCATGCATACTGCCAAGCAAAAGGTAATCCGGTGTAACCCGAAGCTCTTCACAAAGGCAGATGAACAAATCAAGGCTGGGTTTTTCCTTTCCGTTTTCAATGGAAGAAATATGGTTATTGGAGATATCGAGTTTTTCTGCCAGTTCATATTGCATAATGTGAAGTTCTTTTCTACGTAATTTGATTCGGTTTCCCATTTCAAAATAATATTGTTCCTGTTCCAAGTATACCATCCCCTTTCATAGTGGCTTTCTGGTGGGAGTTATTTCCTGCACACATAATGTTGTTTTTTATTGTATTGAAAATAAGTGAAGATGAAAGAATGCAAAAAAGAAGTATTCTGATGTACATTATTTTTTGTAAATATAATACAAATTATTTCTGTATTAACATGAAAATAAAGGGAAATATGCGGATTTTGACCAATTTTAACGATATTTTTGCTTTTGATGTAAAAGGTGTCGAATTTTGTCAAAGTATCGTTTATGATAAAAAAGTATTAACAAACTGTATTTTCAAGTAGAAAGGAGGCATACCATTGAAACAGAAAAAAATTTCAAAACCAGCAGCAAAGACAGTTGCCCATATGTTGAATTCATTTCTTCGTACAGATGCAAATTCTGCATCTTGTATCGTATTTTATCAACCAAAGGCACCAAGGGAGTTAGATCGTTTTAGGAGCAAAAAATGATGGAACATTGTATAGGAAGCATTGTAACATGGCTTATCCGGCATGATGCCGTTGAAGATGCAGACAGGGAGTTATATGAATACGCAGTATATAGTCTGTTGATTACTCTTTCGCCATTGTTTATTATTGTGGTGATTGGCAGTTTTATGGGGATGGTAAAAGAAAGTGTTCTTTTGATTCTGCCATTTATGACAATTCGAAAATTCAGCGGCGGGTTTCATGCAAAACATGGATGGACATGTTTTATTGGTTCTTGTGCGGTGTTGTTCCTATGTGTTATTCTGGCATCACATATTACATGTAATGTTGTTTTAACTGCTGTAGTATTGGGAGCTGTAACGAGCTTATGTATTCTAAGTCCGATTGATTCGGACAACCGCCGTCTGTCAGAAGAAGAGAAAAGAAGATATAAGAAGGTAACATGCATTACTGCCGGCATATTTGCAATCTTATATGTTTTACTTTATCTGGCAAAATTGGATACATATGCAGTCTGCGTTGCCGTGGGGCTGGTGCTGCCTGCCAGCTTACAGCTTCCATGTATTATGCGGAAGGATAGGGTGAGTGAGTAGATGGCATGTTCTTCTTTGTTCAGGTACTGTCGGTAATTAATTTGTTCAGTTAATTTAGCTGCAGTTTTTTACCTACAAAAGATGAGAGAACTTTTTATCGTATAGAATATAATTGTGATGCTTTAGAAACTGTATGTGCTGTTTTGGATTATCAGCAATGAAAAGATATCGGAATGCTTTTTATTCCGGTATCTTTTTTTATAGTAAACGCATAAAATACATGCGTTAACTATAATGGATGCGCACGGATACACATAGGAAGTTATGCTGCTTTGCAGCGTGTATCCGGCGCTGCAAACGAAGCAAAACGCAAGCGTTTTTTCGTTTACTATATATGAAAGAAATTGACAGGGAACAGTGTGAAGTAAGTGATATGACACATGTGCTGGCAGTAATCGATGAGAATTATGATTAAATTATTTTGAGGTTAATGAAAAAGGAAAAAATGTCGATATATCTTATAGGTACTGTATATTGATTGATATAATTATCTTAACTGGTTTAATCTGGAACGGACTCTGGATTCAGTTAGGGATTAATGGCAAAATCCAGGGAAAGGAGAGGTTGCTATGAACACCACTATCTATAATAATCTTCTAACGACATTTGATCCTTATACGACAAAGCATGTCAACAATTCAACAGAACTGCGTTCTGTTGTAAAGAGGATTCGGAAACAAACACAAACATCTCCGGTGTATCTTCTTAACTTTACAAATGCAAAGCAGTCTTTCGTATTGGGTGTGAAAGAATCATCAATGAGAATACATGATTCTTTGCAGACACTTGCTGATGATTCGGAAAATGGCGTTTTTGCGCAGAAAAAAGCACGTTCTTCTGATGTGGAGCAGGTTGGAGCAGAATTGTTGGATACAGATACGGATCATCTTCCGAATGCATTTTCTATTCGGGTAAAGCAGTTGGCAAATTCACAAGTGAATCAGGGGAAAGAATATTACGAAACGGGAAAAGGACTTGCGGCAGGAAGTTATCAGTTTCGTGTGATGGTGAATGATGTAGGATATGATTTTCAGTACAATATCAGAAAAGATGCAAACCATCGTGAAGTAATTGAGGGATTGTCCGATTTTATTACGAAAGCGAAGATCGGGATTAATGCTGAGCCATATTCTTATGGTGATGGAAAAATTGGTATGCGGCTGGAGTCAACAATGGTTGGCGCCCCTGATGGAAAAGCAATTTTCAGTTTAGAAGATAAGTCGTCCGAAGGTAAAGGAAGAGGAATTGTTGAATATTATGGCTTAGATCATATTACGGTTATGCCAAAAAGTGCTGTATTTGACTTAAATGGTACAGAGAAAAGTTCCCTTTCCAATGAATTTACATTGGGAAGAGCAGTGAAAATATCGCTCCGCAAACCATCAGATGTGGAGACAACGATTGATTATCATCCAGACAGTGAGGCAATTATTGGCAGTGTAGAGGAATTTGTTTCCAGCTACAATTCTCTGGTTGACCACAATCTGACATTCGAGCAGAAAACAGGAACACAGTCAAAACTTTTGAATGAGTTGAAAAAACTTTCAGAGCCCTTTACAAATGAACTGGAATCTTGTGGTATTTCCTTTGATGAAGAAGGTCATATGATATTAGATACTTCTTTGGCAACACAGGCAATTGAAGCTGGAGACATGCAGAAATTGTTCCAGCCGGATTCCGCAATGACAAACCGTATGTTTGCAAAGACAGACCAGATTAAGATTAATCCGATAGAATATGTTGATAAAAAAGTGGTTAGTTATCCGAACTTTACAAAGCCGCCAAGGGGATATTCTTATATCACTTCATTGTATTCTGGTTTACTGTTTAATTTTTATTGCTGATTACTATTGGGCTACCCCATCCAGGGTAGCCTTTTTTGATGAATGGATAGATACAACGGTTTTGTGCGGAAGGCAGACAAGGGTTTCTCCCTGTTGTGAGATTGCCTTTTGCTGTACACAGAGTTTGTCAGGACAATCGGCTTCTGTAATGTTTACAGATCCTTCTTTAATTTCTAAATGATTTGTTCCGGCTTCTGTCTGTATGGTATAAGAAGTATCTATATTCAGTGGCAATGTTTTGAAAAGTGTTCCGTCAACAGTGATCTCAACGGTGTCACCATTTTGGGAATAAAGCAAATGGTACCCGCCAAAAACCAAAATAGCAGCCAGAAGAATTCCGGTGATTAACAGGATGTCATTTCGCCTGATGCGTTTTTTTTCAGTGGTCATATTTTATCCCTTTCATTTGCCGTTGATAAATTCATGGTAAATCTTTTGGAAGCAGTTCATCCATTAGCTGTGTCTGGAGTACTTTATCTGTTGCGGCACGTTTTAGCTCATCAATACGATTAGAATCTATAAGAATAGTATTAAGGGCATTTATACGCTGTTCCCCAATTGAAATGCCACGCTGTTCTGCTTCTAAGAGAAACTGATTATGATCCCGGATTGATTTTTTGCGTGCTTCATATTCCAGTCGCTTTTGCCTGTTCTGGCTGATAACCTGTAGCACTTTCAATATAAGGGTCTTTTGTTGCAATCATGTCAAACTCCTCCTTCCGTTCGGCGTTGATAAACTTTGCCCATAATAAAATATTATTGCTGTCATCTTTTAATTCTTTCGGAAGCTTCGGCAGCTCCAGAACATGGAATTCCATTTTATCTGTATATAATGTATGGCGGTTATCCTCTGGCAAAATCAATTTTGGGTTTCATTAAAAAGTCAGTCATATTTTATCTCCTTTATCGTAATAATAACATAAAACCTTCATTCTGTCAGTAGTAAAGAAAAAATTTTCTTGACGCCAAGCGTAGGACATGGTATAGTATATGGGCGATGTAACAGTCTTTTTTTTATGTCCAAAATTTCTTTGGAAAACACAATAGTAGAATGGAGGTAGTGGTCGTGAGAGTAAAAATTACTTTAGCTTGTACAGAGTGCAAACAGCGCAACTATGATACGACAAAGGAAAAGAGAAATCATCCAGATCGAATGGAAACAAAGAAGTATTGCAGATTCTGTAGAAGACACACATTACACAAAGAAACAAAATAAGAGTTTGTCTGTTTTGGGCAGTTTCAGAAATTGTTTCTGGGTTAGCAGGAAAGGAATGTGAATTATGGGAGATTCTGAAATTAAAAAGGATACAGGGAACCAGAACGAACTACAGAAATCAGGAAAAAATACAAAGGATGCAAAGAAAAGCGGCGGCTTCTTTAAGGCATTAAAGACTGAGTTCAAACGTGTTGTATGGCCAGACAGGGATACAGTTGTGAAAGAAACCACTGCGGTTGTTGTTGTGACGGTAATTTTAGGCGTAATCATTGCCCTGCTTGATTTTGTAATTAAGACAGGACTTGATAAGATTATTCAGATAGGATAAGGGTGATAGGCTTATGGCAGATGCAGAAGCACACTGGTATGTAGCTCATACCTATTCAGGGTATGAGAATAAGGTTAAGATGGATATCGAAAAAACAATTGAAAATCGTAATCTTCAGGATCAGATTTTAGAGGTATCTGTCCCTATGTTGAATGTAGTTGAAGAAAAGAGCGATGCTAAAAAAACCGTTCAGAAGAAGATGTTTCCGGCATATGTTCTAATCAAAATGATTATGAATGATGATACATGGTATGTTGTCCGCAATACGAGAGGTGTTACAGGATTTGTAGGGCCAGGCTCCAAACCGGTTCCATTGACAGATGCAGAGATGGAAAGCATGGGATTGAAAGTAGATGCTCCTAATGTACCGTTTAGTATTGGTGACTTGGTAGTTGTAAAGTCTGGTGTTTGGGAAGATACAACAGGTGTTGTGCGCCAGATTGACCATCAAAACAGAACTGTTACGATTAATATTGATATGTTTGGTCGTGAAACACCTGTAGAAATCAGCTTTAATGATGTGGAAACAGTATAGTTCGGAAGTGTTCTGAATTAAAATCTTGCAAGATATTTGCAAAATTTACAGGAGGTAAAAGAAAATGGCTAAAAAAGTCGAAGGATATATTAAATTACAAATTCCCGCTGCGAAGGCAACACCGGCGCCACCGGTTGGACCAGCCCTCGGTCAGCATGGAGTAAATATTGTTCAGTTTACAAAGGAGTTTAATGCTAAGACTGCAGGACAGGAGGGAATGATTATCCCTGTTGTTATTACTGTTTATCAGGATAAGAGTTTTAGTTTTATTACAAAAACTCCGCCAGCAGCAGTTCTGATTAAAAAAGCATGTAATATCCAGTCTGGTTCTGGCGTTCCGAATAAGACAAAAGTTGCTAAGATTACAAAAGCTCAGATTCAGGAAATCGCAGAAACAAAGATGCCTGACTTAAATGCTGCTTCTTTGGAAGCTGCCATGAGCATGATTGAAGGTACTGCGCGCAGTATGGGTGTTTCTGTAGAGGGATAAGTTGAAAAATGCAAAAGAAGCTTTTTTCACACAAGAAAGACACAAAGAAAAGACGAATAAAAAAGACTTGTTATGGAATTGGACGATGTGGGAGGCGACACAAGGAGAATGTGTCTATAGAACCCGCCGTTATTACCACCAGGAGGTTATATATTATGAAAAGAGGAAAGAAGTACGTAGAGGCTGCAAAGTTGGTCGACAGAACAATGCAGTATGAAGTTCCGGAAGCTGTCAGCTTGGTAAAGAAAGTTGCAATAGCAAAATTTGATGAGACAGTAGAAGCACACATCAGACTTGGTGTTGATGGACGTCATGCTGACCAGCAGGTTCGTGGTGCCGTTGTATTGCCAAACGGAACAGGTAAGCAGGTCAGAGTGCTTGTATTTGCAAAGGGTGATAAAGTTGATGAGGCTTTGGCTGCCGGCGCAGATTATGCGGGCGGTGAAGAATTGATTCCAAAGATTCAGAACGATGGCTGGTTTGAGTTCGATGTAGTTGTTGCAACTCCTGATATGATGGGTGTTGTTGGTCGGCTTGGACGTGTGCTTGGACCAAAGGGCTTGATGCCGAACCCCAAAGCAGGTACTGTAACAATGGATGTGACAAAAGCTGTTAACGATATTAAAGCAGGTAAGATTGAATACAGACTGGATAAGTCCAATATTATTCATGTACCAGTAGGAAAGGTTTCCTTTACTGAAGAGCAGTTAGAGCAGAATATAGAGGCGTTGATTGCTGCTATTACAAAGGCAAAGCCATCTGCTGCAAAGGGACAGTACTATAGAAGTGTATCAATTTCAAGCACAATGGGACCTGGCATCAAGCTGAGTACAGCAAAATTTGTGTAGGATATTAAAATAGGACGTGAGAATGATTTAGAGGCAATAGCTGTTTTTGGCTGTTGCCTTTTTTCTTTGTTTTATGTTATGTCCTATGGCTGATTGCATTTGTGGGCACACAGAAGTACTAGTACCAGTGGTGCTGACTGAGGCATTCATATGATTGTTGGTTTTGAACTATTATAACTATAATTAAATATAATTATATATATAAGTAATTAATAATAGATATGCATATTATATTAAGATGTAATATTGATTTAAATATTTGAATATGATAAAATTATTTATATGGTGATAAAAAATAGAAATGTGAAAATATATTGAATCAATGGCATTATAGTGGCTTTCTTTGACGATACCAAAAGAACATTTATTGAAACAATTTTGATTGAAGTCAGATGAAGCTACCATTAAAAATAAAAATACTAATAATGCTGTCACGGTAACATACTCTGCTTATCCTAATAATAATGTTAATGTGGCGTATGTCCAAATATACAAAAATAAAACATTGACCGGAACTGTAGTTGCTTCAGCAAGTTTTCATAAAACGCAGCCACATGAGGCTACATTTAGATTACCAGCTGGAGCAACTTATTACGCAAAAATATCGTCTTATGATGGTGGTTCTTTTACTGGCGTATTTGTGGCAACTTATTAGTATAGAATTGAATTTCTAATTTGTTGGCGATTATCAGGAATGAAATCAGAAAAGTATTTCATTCCTGATAATTTAAAGGCAAAGTAGCTATGCGTGGAAGGATATATGAGGACAGGGTATATGTTATTAAAATTTATTAAAATGAACAGCAAGCGGATTAGACGGTCTTATTTATTGCTTTTCCTGACGATGGTTTTGCGGTAGCAGCATTGGTAGTTGCTATGCTTCTGGTTAAATCACAGAAAATGGTGGAGGCAGATCGTATATTACAGTATTATGGAAATTATGATGTAGCATTTTGCCAGGTAACAAATAAAATTGAAAAAAAATTAGAATCCGATTCCCGCCTTTCTGAACTTGGATATGTATATGATTTAGGAAACGCATTTTTTGAAAAAAGTCAGAGCCAGGTTACACTTGGAGCAGTCGAAGATAAAAAAACGGAAAAAATGTACTATGTAAATCCAATTGCAGGACGTTATCCAGAAAAAGAGGGGGAAATCTGTATTGACAGGATTACCTTGCGTTCCAATGGTTTTGAAGAAAAAATTGGTCAAAAACTTACGTTATCTTGTATGGATAAGAAAAAAAGAAACTGATAAAACGTGAATATACCTTAGTAGGTATTATTGAAGTGCAGAAGCAAGATGAGGGGGTTACATACCAGACTAGAAAATATCCAGAAAAGATGTTTTCAATGGATAATGTGACAGAAATAAATTTTCCATTTGCTTACCTTTCTATGGAAGGGGCGGAAAAGGATTATTCTTACAATGCGAAGCATATTTTAGTTAATATTTCAAAGGGAGAGGATTCGGCTGAAATAGTATCTTCTTATCTGGATGATGTAGAAATAAAAGATGAACTGATTGTCGCATTAGATCATGTATTTGGAAGGGAATGGACAGCGTTATGTATAATGGGGAATCAAATGGATTATTCTTCGGGAACGGCTGGAGTAAAGGAAAGTGTAGAATCAGGAGATGTTCAGACAGATGCCTACACTAAATATTTTATTCCGCTTTTTATGTTGTTCATTAGCATTGTTTCTTCTTTAGGGATTTATGATTCAGTCAAAATGACGACGGAAGAGCGAAAGGGAAATTATGGGATTTTGCTTGGAATGGGAATGACTAGGCAAAGAATTTTAGGACATATCATTGTAGAAGCTGTAATGCTTTTTATAATAGGGACTTTGACAGGCTGGGGTGCGGGACGTTTTTTATATCAGGGAGTATTATTTATCACAAATTGGCTGCTTGGCATTTCACTGCCATCGGCATTGTCAATAGATGAATACTATGCTGGCTATGTTAATATGGTTACAAGGAATCCATATGTATGGTCTGCGGTAATATTGTTTTTTGTGATTTGCATAGGAATGTCAGGAGCTATAAAGGATTTGCTTCATATGACGCCATTGGGACTTATGGAATCAGGTGTGCATAAGAAAAAACGCAAAAATCACCGAATAGGACTGTATAGCATATTAAATCATTATGTTGGAAGAGAAGCGGTGCTTAACCATGGTATTTTATATCTGACAGTAAGTGTAGTGATGTCTGTAGTTGTATTTGGTTTTTTGTTTTTTCATTCGAAAGCAGAGGCAGATACTGCCGGAATGACACAGCGGATTGAGGAAGCGAGGATTAATGGGATGGACTATTATATGAAGCAGACAGATTCTGTTTGCCTGGGCTTCAATCAGTATATGCACAACAGCGGTGTTACTGATGAAATGTTTCAGGAAATTTCTGAAAATGATTTGGTAGAGAATGCGAAAGGGGTAATTGTGGATCGGCAGACAGTCCTTGTCTATCCCGTGTAGTCTCGGAAAGTCACTGAAAAAATAACAGGAAATACTATTATAAAAATAA